>ONVR01000168.1 GCA_900321335.1 uncultured Eubacteriales bacterium
GCGCTCATATATATTATATGGCACCTCAAAGCGGATTTCTACGAGGACGCCATGGCCTCTTCCGAGGAGATGGCCGCAAAGCTGCGGGACGTCCAGGAGGGCGCCAAGGTAGCCACCTCCTCCCGAAAGAAGGACCGGAGCGACAATCTGGTCCGGGACGGACTTCACCGGGGCTGGGGCGCCAGCGTGTACTTCCACAAGGCCATGTACAACCGTTTCCGTTTTGCCAAGCTGGGCTACTTTACCCCAACCTGCATCACCTATACGGTGGTGGCCGTTCTGGTGGCGGTGCTGTGTCGGTACGTGCTGCAGACCGGCTCCGCGGTCCCTGTGATCGCCGTACTGGCCGTCATGGTTTTCTTCCGGGCGCTGGGGGATCCCCTCGCCCAGGACACCCAGCAGGACCACTTTGTCCTGATCCCGGACAGCGCCTTCAAGAAGGTCATGTATTCTCTTCTGGGCGGCGGGGTAAACTGCCTGCTGGATCTGCTGCCCGGCCTGATCCTGGGCTGCGTCATCACCGGCGGCGACCCCCTCACGGCGGCACTCTGGGTGGTGCTGATCGTGTCCGTGGATCTCTACGCCTCCTCCGTAGGCGCCTTTATCACCCTGTCCCTGCCCACCAATCTGCCCAAGACCATACGGCAGCTCATTCAGATCCTGTTTATCTACTTCGGTCTGATCCCCGTGGCCGGCATCGTGGCCGTTGGCCTTGTGACCCGGCAGTTTATGCTCTTCTCCCTGATCGCCCTGGTCTTTGACCTGGCCTTCACGGCGCTGTTTACCGGGCTCTGCCCCCGTTTTATCGTAAAAGGAAGAAAATAACCCACCGGAAAGGAGCATTCCCTTGCGCAAACTGCTTGCCCAGCTGAAAACCCAGTATCAGACGGAAAAATCCATGTTCTTCGTGTACTTCATTCTCCGTCTGATCGTTCTCGGGATCCTCATCCGCGCCATCACCCGTCTGGATTATCAGGCCATCTTCTACTGTGTGCTGTCCCTGATTCTGTTCATGCTCCCCACGACCCTGGAGCACAGGCTGAAGATCACCCTGCCCAACACCCTTGAGGTGATCATCCTGTTTTTCATCTTCGCCAACGAGATCCTGGGAGAGCTGGGCAGTTATTTCGTCAACGTGCCCAACTGGGACACCCTCATGCACACCACCACGGGTTTTCTGGCGGCGGCGGTGGGCTTCGCCCTCATCGACATGCTCAACCGGTCCGAGCGCTTTACCTTTCGCATGTCTCCGTTTTACGTGGCCTTTACCGCTTTCTGCTTTTCCATGACCGTTGGGGTGATCTGGGAGTTTTTTGAGTTTGCCGTGGACCGCTTTCTGGGCGGAGACATGCAGAAGGATACGGTGATCAGCGCCATCTCCTCCGTGGCTCTCGATCCCACCCGCTCCAACAAGGTTATAACCGTTGCCGGCATCCGGGACGTGATCCTCGTCACGGACAGCGGCGAGATCCCCCTTGGCCTGGGCGGGTATCTGGATATCGGGATCATGGATACCATGAAGGATCTGTTCGTCAATTTTATCGGAGCTGTGGTTTTCAGCTTCATCGGATTTTTTTACGTGAAAAATCGCGGCGAGGGGCGCTTTGCCCGCCGCTTTATCCCCACCGTCCGGCAGCATGAGCAGGCAGGCGCCGAACCGCTCTCCGAAACATCCGGTGAACAGCCGCCGGAAACCGACTGAACCCCATAGAGCGTCCGCAGGCGAAACGCCCGCGGACGCTTTTTCACGATTGCAATTATACGAAAAAGATGGTATCATATGGGGTAAAGTATTCTGCTCCCGGCAGCCGCATACCGGGGGTTTGGGAAAGGGTGAGAGCAGACGGTTATCATGGGCATTGACCCCGGCATCGCCACCGTGGGGTTTGGCGTGATTGAAGCTGAGGCAAACAAAATCAAACCCATCCGTTACGGCGTGATCTCCACACCGGCAGGACTGCGCCTTGCCCTGCGCCTGCAGCAGATCTACCGGGATATGTGTCAGCTCATCGACACCTTTCACCCGGATGCCATCTCCGTGGAGGAGCTGTTTTTCAACACCAACATCACCACCGGCATCGCCGTTGCCCACGGCAGAGGCGTGGCCATCCTGGCGGGGGAGGAAAAGCAGATCCCCATGTTCGAGTACACTCCCCTGCAGGTCAAGCAGTGCATCACCGGCTACGGCCGGGCGGAGAAAAAGCAGATGATGGAGATGGTGCGCCGGCTTCTGAACCTGGACGCGGTCCCGCGTCCCGACGACGCGGCGGACGCCCTGGCGCTTGCCATCTGCCACAGCCGCTTTTCCAACTCACTACTCAACATTGACGGAGGGAACGTATGTTCTACTATTTAGAAGGCACCGTAACGATCATAGACGTAAATCTGGCCGTGCTGGACATCGGCGGTGTCGGCTATGCCTGCAACGCCAGCATGAACACCCTGTCCCATCTGGAGATCGGGAAAAAGGCGCGGCTGTACACCTACTGCAACGTCAAAGAGGACGCTTTTGACATCTACGGCTTTTATGACAAGGCGGAAAAGCGCGCCTTTGAGATGCTCATCTCCGTCTCAGGCGTCGGCCCCAGAGCCGCCATGAGCATCCTCTCCTCCGCCACGCCGGAGGCGCTGGCCCTGTCGATCATCAACGACAACGCCAAGGCGCTCACCGCCGCCCCCGGCATCGGCAAAAAAATCGCCCAGCGCATCGTGCTGGAGCTGAAGGACAAA
>ONVR01000103.1 GCA_900321335.1 uncultured Eubacteriales bacterium
GACACCCTGAGCCACGTGGTGCGCCAGGCCGCCAGGGACAGTTCCCTGCGGGGCGTGTCTGTGTACGTGGACGTGGACCCGGAGGAATGAATCATAAGGAGTTTGACAAATGGCACTTAGAAATATCGTTAAAGAGGGAGACCCCATTCTGACCAAGAAATGCCGGCCCGTGACGGAGTTCAACGACCGCCTGCACCAGCTGCTGGACGATATGCGGCAGACGCTGCTGGAGGCGGACGGCGTAGGCCTTGCAGCGCCTCAGGTGGGCGTCCTCCGGCGGGTGGTTGTCGTGCTGGACATCAACCGGGAGACGGAGAACGTGGACGAGCAGATCATCGAGCTTGTCAATCCCGAGATCATCGCCTCCTCCGGCGAGCAGTACGGCACCGAAGGGTGCCTGAGCGTGCCGGGGATCTATGGCTTTGTCACCCGGCCCGAGGAGGTCACCGTCAGGGCCCAGGACCGGTTTGGCAAGACCTTTGAGGTAACGGGGACCGGACTGACGGCCCGCTGCTTCTGCCACGAGCTGGACCACCTGGAGGGGCACCTGTTCAAGGAGCTGGCTGATAAACTCCTCACCGCGGAGGAGCTGGACGAGCTGATGGCCCGGGAGGCGGAAGGCGAGGCATGAAAATCGTCTTCATGGGAACCCCGGACTTCGCCGCCGTATCCCTGGAAAAGCTCTACGGGGACGGGCGGGAGATCGCCGCTGTGTTCACTCAGCCGGACCGGCCGAAGAACCGGGGGAAAAAGCTGGCCATGAGCCCCGTCAAGGAGCTCGCCATGGCCCACGGAACGCCCGTATACCAGCCTGAGACTCTCCACGGCGGGGAGGCGGAGCAGGTGCTGCGCCGGATCGGCCCGGATCTGATCATCGCCGTGGCCTACGGAAAGCTCCTGCCCCGGTCTATTCTGGAGGTCCCGCCCTGTGGCTGCGTCAATATCCACGGCTCCGTGCTGCCCCGTTACCGGGGCTCGGCCCCCATCCAATGGACGGTCCTCAACGGTGACACCGTTGCCGGTGTGACGGCCATGTATATGGGTGAGGGCATGGATACGGGGGAGATCATCGCCGTGAAAACCGTACCCGTTGGGGAAAAAGAGACGGCGGGAGAGCTGTTTGACCGCCTTGCCCTGCTGGGGGGCGAGCTTTTGCTGGAGACGGTTGCCGCCATTGAGAGCGGCCATGCGGTATCCGTACCACAGAACGAGGCGGAGGCGACTTACGCCCCGCCCTTGACCAAGGCGCTGTGTCCCATCGACTGGTCCCAAACGGGCCGTCAGATCGTCAAGCACGTGTGCGGTCTGAACCCCTGGCCCGTGGCCACGGCAGTCATCGGCGGCGCCGAGCTGAAAATATACGACGCCGACGCCACGGACCGGAAAACCGGGAAAGAGCCGGGAACGATCGTGGCCGCCGGAAAGGACGGCATCGAGGTGGTCTGCGCTGACGGAACGGTTATCATCCGGGAACTCCAGGCGCCGGGCAAGCGGCGCATGGCCGCCGCCGACTATCTGCGGGGGCACCCGTTATGTCCGTAAGCGGCAGAGAGGCGGTGCTGCAGGCTCTGAGCGCCTGCCGGAAGCGGGGAGCCTGGTCCGAGGACGCCCTGTCCTCGGCGATTGCAAAAAACGGCCTGGACTCCCGGGAAGCGGCTCTGGCCTCCCGGATCTGCTACGGGGTGGTCCAGAACCGGATGCTGTGTGATCACTATCTGCAGCACGTCGTGTCCACGCCGCTGGAAAAGCTGGAGCCCCTTGTGCTGGATATCCTCCGCATGGGCGTGTATCAGATCGCCCTGATGGACAAGATCCCTGCCTCCGCGGCGGTGAACGAGTCCGTCAAGCTGGCAAAAGCCCACGGTCTGCAGCGGGCAGCGGGACTCATTAACGCCGTGCTGCGCAGACTGGCAAAAGGACCCCTGCCGGAGATCACGGCTGCGGATGATCTGGAGGCGCTGAGCATTCAGACCAGTCACCCCCTGTGGCTGGTCCGCCGGATCCGGGATCGGATCGGCCCGGAGGAGGCGGCGGCCTTTTTCCGGGAGAATAACCGGCCTGCCGCCATGACCGCCCAGGTCAACACCCTGAAAACGGATCGTTCCCGTTTGAAGGCGGAGCTGACCGACAGCGGCGTGAGCTGTGACGAGGGGTATGTGGACGACTGCCTGATCCTCTCACACACGGGCCCGCTGGAGCAGCTGCCAGCCTTTGCCCGGGGCGCATTCTACGTGCAGGATATGGCGGCGGTGATGGCCGTGTCCGCCGCGGGAATCAGGCCCGGTATGCGGGTGCTCGACGGCTGTGCCGCTCCCGGCGGCAAGAGCTTTGCCTGCGCCATTGCCATGGAAAACAGGGGAGAGATCCTCTCCTGCGACATCCACGAAAACAAGCTGAGCCGGATTCAAAGCGGCGCCCGCCGTCTCGGCATCGGGATCATCCGGACCCGCTGTGCCGATGCCCGGCAAAACGAACCGACGTACAACGAAGCCTTTGACGCGGTGCTGGCGGACGTGCCCTGCTCCGGTCTCGGGGTCATCCGGAAAAAACCCGAGATCCGCTATAAGGACCCGGAGGCGATCAAGGGGCTGCCCGTGGTGCAGAGCGATATTCTGGAGAATCTGAGCCGTTACGTCAGACCGGGCGGCGTGCTGCTGTACGCCACCTGTACGGTGCTGCCGGAGGAAAACGAGGAGGTCCTGACCCGGTTTCTCGAGACCCACGGAGCGTTCAAGCCCGAGGGGTTCCGGCTGCCGGGGCCTGTGGGGGACGTTCCCGGCGGCATGATCACCCTGTGGCCCCAGCGCCACGGAACGGACGGCTTTTTTATCGGAAAACTCAGGAGACAAGCATGAAAACGGATATCAAATCCCTTCTGCTGCCGGAGCTGGAGCAGGCCCTAGCCCAGATGGGGGAGCCCCGCTTCCGGGCAAAACAGATCTATAAATGGCTCCACACCGGCGCCCGGAGCTTTGAAGAGATGACGAACCTCTCCAAACCTCTGCGCGGGGCCCTGGCGGAGCGATTTGCCATCACCGCGCCGGAGATCCTGCGCAAGCAGGTCTCCCGGATAGACGGCACCGTCAAGTATCTCTGGCGCCTGCGGGACGGCAGCGCCGTGGAGAGCGTGGTCATGCACTACGAGCACGGCAACACCATCTGTATCTCCACTGAAGTGGGCTGCGCCATGGGGTGCGCCTTCTGCGCCTCCACCCTGGGCGGCCTTGTCCGGCGGCTTGCCCCCTCGGAGATGCTCGATCAGGTGCTCTTTGCCCAGCTGGACACGGGGGAGCGGATCTCCAATATCGTGCTCATGGGCATCGGGGAGCCGCTGGATAACTTTGATTCCGTGGTACAGTTTCTTCGCCTGGTCAACAGTGACGACGGCCTGCACATCGGCATGCGGCACATCTCTCTTTCCACCTGCGGGCTGGTGCCCCGGATCCGGGAGCTGGCGGCGCTGGATCTGCAGCTGACTCTGTCCGTCTCGCTTCACGCGCCGGATAACGAAACCCGCAGCCGGATCATGCCTGTGAACCGGCGCTATGACGTGGATACCCTTCTGGCCGCGTGCAGGGACTATTTTGACGCCACGGGCCGCCGGATCTCCTATGAGTACGCCATGATCGACGGGGTCAACGATACCCCGCAGCACGCAAAGCTTCTGGCGGAAAAGCTGGCGGGAACGGGGAGCCACGTGAATCTGATCCGTCTGAACCACGTGGAGGAGAGCCCTCTGAAGCCCAGCACGCCGGCGCATTTGAAAGCCTTTGTCGAAATCCTTTCCGAAAGCGGGATCAACGTCACCGTGCGCCGCCGTCTGGGCAGCGATATTGACGCCTCCTGCGGCCAGCTCAGACGGAAAACGGCAATGGAAGACTTGACAGAGCATATATAATACAAGTAGTTTCCTGTTTTGTTTCCGGACCGGATACAAAACAAAAGGAGGACGCTATGGATTTTTACGGGATTACGCATACCGGCAAGGTGCGTAAGGACAATCAGGACGTATTTCGCATTGAATATGACGAGCCCCATCAGTCCGCCGTTCTGGTGGTCTGTGACGGGATGGGCGGCGCCAGAGCGGGCAATATCGCCAGCAGCATGGCCGCCGAGGTCTTCACAGACGCGATCTGCAGCGCCTTTGAGACCATGAACAGTCTGGACGACGTAAAGCAGGCGGCACACAGTGCCGTTGCGCTGGCCAACGAAAAGGTGTATAAAAAAGGGGAGGAAGACCCCAAATGCCGGGGCATGGGCACCACCCTTGTGGCGCTGCTTGTAACGCCCTATGGCAATCTGGTCATCAACGTGGGAGACAGTCGGGCCTACCATGTCCGGCATGACGGTATTACCCAGATCACACGGGATCACTCGGTTGTGGCGGAGCTTGTCAGCCAGGGAAAGATCACAAAGGCCGAGGCCTACAACCATCCCAACAAGAATTTGATTACAAGAGCCATCGGAACGGCTCCCGAGATTGCGGGCGACCTGTTCGAGATCGCCCTGGGTCAGCACGATTACGTGCTGCTCTGTTCCGACGGACTTTCGAATATGATAGGAGATCAGGAGTTTCATTTTGAGATCCTCAGACAGCAGGACATCGGCCTTGTCTGCGACGCGCTCATCGATCTGGCCCTTGACAGGGGAGCGCCGGACAACGCCACCGTGGTCCTGTACAGGAACTGAGAGTAAGGAGAAGATAGTATGGAAATGACCGATCGATATATTGGAAAATTTCTGGATGAGCGGTACGAGATCATTGAAAAGATCGGTACCGGCGGTATGGCGGTGGTATACAAAGCAAGGGATACCCGCCTCAACCGCTACGTCGCCGTCAAGATCCTCAAGGAGGAACTGACTGACGACGAGGAGCTTGTCAGAAGATTCCACACGGAGTCACAGGCTGTTGCCATGATGTCTCACCCCAATATCGTCTCTGTGTACGATGTCAGCCGCACCGAGAATACGGAGTACATCGTCATGGAGCTCATTGAAGGCATTACCCTCAAGCAGTACATCAACCGCAAGGGGATCCTCAACTGGAAAGAGACGCTGCACTTCGCCACCCAGATCACCAAGGCGCTCATTCACGCCCACTCCAAGGGAATCGTCCACCGGGACATCAAGCCTCACAACATCATGATCCTCCGGGACGGGAGCGTAAAGGTGGCTGACTTCGGCATCGCCCAGCTTCTGACCACCCAGAACACCCTGACCAAGCAGGCTCTGGGTTCCGTGCACTATATCTCTCCGGAGCAGGCCAAGGGAGGCCACGTGGATGCCCGCAGCGATATTTACTCCGTGGGCGTGGTCATGTATGAGATGCTCACCAGCAGACTGCCCTTTGAGGGGGAGTCCGCTGTGGCCATCGCCATCCAGCACATCAGCTCCATTCCCCTCATGCCCCGGGAGATCGTACCTGACATCCCCGCCGGTCTGGAGAGCATCACCATGCACGCCATGGAGCCGGATCTGAATCTGCGCTACGCAAGCGCCGAGGAGCTGCTGCACGATCTGGAGGAGTTCCGGAAGAACCCCATGATCACCTTCAACTATCTCTTCCGCGGCATCCCGGCGGTCAGCAAGGACAACGGGGTGAAAAAGCCTGTCACGCCCCGCCCCGTACAGCCCCAGAAGGAGCAAAACGGCTCCGTACATACGGGCGACACCGGCGCCCATACGCCTGTGCCGGTAAAAAACCGGAAGCGCGGCAAGGAGCTGGAGGACGCCTATGAGCTGGAGCGGGAGCAGGAGCAGGAGCAGGCGGATAACGACGAGCTTGACCGGAACTTCTATTACCGGGACAAGAACCGCCGGACCCGCAAGACCTCCGGCAGGACCACTCTGTATATCGGCATTGCCGGCGTGCTTGTTTTCGTCATTTTACTGATCGTGCTCATGTGGAACATGTTTTTGAAGGACATCTTCGATCCCCAGGTCAAAACCGTCGAGGTGCCGAAATTCGTAGGCATGCAGTATACCCAGATCATTCGCAACAATGAGTACACGGCCTCCTTCAATTTCCTGGCCGATTACGATTACAGCGACGACTATGCCGAGGGGATCGTCATGGAACAGAGTATCGCCGAGGGGCGCTCCATGACGGTAACACCGGAAGGCATTGACATCACCCTTACCGTGTCCATGGGCGAAAAGCCCGGCTCCACCATGCAGAATCTTGTGGGCATGGATTACCGGATCGCCCGGTCCGCCCTGGAAAAGCTCGACCTGGGCCTGGATATCCAGCTGGAGACGGCAGCCAGCGACACCGTGACCAGCGGCTATGTCATCAGCACCATTCCCGCCGCGGGAGAGGAACTGACGGAGGGCGGCACGGTGTATATCACCTACAGCACCGGCCCCGAGGTCAAGGAGACCGTTGTCCCCGACGTGACCGGTGTGAGCCTGACGACCGCCAAATCCAGGCTGGAGGGCAGAAATCTCACCTGGGACGTCACGGAGGTTGAGGACGACGCAGAGGCCGGTACCGTGGTGTACCAGGATATCAGCGCCGGCACCAAGGTAAAGGAGAATACGGAGATCAAGCTCCAGGTATCCACCGGTCCGGCGGAGCCTGCGGTGAAAAAAACCACCGTCCCGGACGTCTTGGGACTGACCCTGGAAAACGCCGCCGCGCGTCTGGAGCGCAACAACCTGGACTACCGTGCGGTTGAGGCGGACAGCGACTCTCCCAAGGGGACCGTCATCTATCAGAGCTACGGGGAAGGCGCCGAGGTGGAGGAGTGGACCATCGTTGAGCTGAGAGTCTCCAAGGGCCCCGTGAAGCCCGAGCCCGAGCCTGCCACGCCCACGGATCCCACCACGCCTACGGATCCCACTACGCCTACGGATCCCACCACACCCACGGATCCCACTACGCCCGGGGACAATACGGGTACGGATACCGGCGACAATACCACCCCGACCACCGGCGGCTGATATGGCAGAACCGATTCAGGGGACCATTTACAAAGCCCTCAGCGGCTTTTACTACGTGGCCGCCGAGGGAAAACAGTTCACGTGCCGCGCCCGGGGAAAATTCCGAAAGGAGAAGCAGACCCCGCTGGTGGGGGATCGGGTAATGATCTGTCCGGAGGCGGACGGCACCGGCACCGTTGACGCCATCCTGCCCCGGAAAAACGTCTTTGTCCGGCCGCCCATTGCCAACATCGACGCCCTTGTGATCATCGTGGCAAACGTCATTCCCGTGACGGATCCCTATCTGGTGGACCGTATGACCGCCATCGCCGCCAACAGCGGCTGTGAGAGCATCATCTGCATCAACAAATGCGACCTGGACCGGGCGGACGAACTTTTTGAGATCTATTCCCGGGCGGGTTTTACGACCCTTCGGGTCAGCGCCGAGACCAAAGACGGGATCCCGGAGCTGTCCGACGCCATCGCCGGACGCATCTGTGCCTTTACGGGCAACTCCGGCGTGGGCAAGTCCAGCATCCTCAACGCCATGCTGCCGGAGCTGGCGATCCGCACGGGGGAGGTCAGCGAAAAGCTGGGCAGAGGCCGCCACACCACCCGGCACGTAGAGCTGTTTGCCATGCCAAACGGCGCCATGATCGCCGATACGCCGGGATTTTCCGCCTTCGACGCGGAACAGGCCGGTGTGATCCTCAAGGACAGGCTGCCCTATGCCTTTCCGGAGTTTGCCCCGTATCTGGAGGAATGTCGATTCACCAACTGCTCCCACACCGGGGAAAAAGGCTGCGCCGTGCTGGAGGCCCTTGCCCGGGGGGAGATCCAGAGATCCCGCCACGACAGTTATCTGCGCATGTATCGGCAGGCAAAGCAGATCAACGCCTGGGAGCTTCCCAATCCATAATCAAACAAACAGGGTATGACAGACGTCATACCCTGTTTTCTATTTTGCGATCCCATCCGGCCTACGTGCCCATCTGAAACACGATACCGATCACGGCGGAGGCCAGAATAAAAAAGATGGGCTTGCCCTTGATCTTTTTTGTGGCGAAAAAGAGGACCAGCGCCAGGATCAGTCCCTTCACGGAGATCAGATCCCAGAAGCTGCCCCCGGCCTGATAGGCGTCCACGTGCACGAGGGAGATCCGGACGACCTCCAGTCCCGCGGCGGCGATCATGGCGAGGGAGGCGGGACGAAGCCCTTTGAACACGGCCTCC
>ONVR01000108.1 GCA_900321335.1 uncultured Eubacteriales bacterium
CTGGAGGAGCGCTATGCCAAAGCCGAGTGCCCCGTTGTTTCCAACAACTCCGCCCACCGCTGGACCGAGGATGTTCCCATGGTCGTGCCGGAAATCAACGCCCGGCACATTGAGGTCATCCATGACCAGCGAAAACGTCTCGGCACAAAAAAAGGCTTTATTGCCGTTAAATCAAACTGCTCTCTGCAGAGCTATGTTCCGGCCCTCACCCCCCTTCGGGAGGAGTTCGGGCTGAGCAAGGTTCTGGTATGCACGTATCAGGCTATCTCCGGGGCCGGCAAAACCTTTGAACGCTGGCCGGAAATGCTTGACAATGTAATTCCCTATATCGGCGGTGAGGAGGAAAAATCCGAGCGTGAGCCCATGAAGCTCTGGGGCACTGTGGAAAATGGCAAAATCGTCAACGCCACCTATCCCGCGGTGACGGCCCAGTGTCTGCGCGTGCCCGTTTCAGACGGTCACATGGCCGCCGTATTCATGTCCTTTGACCGCAAACCCACCATCGAGCAGATCCGTGAGCGCTGGGCAAACTTCTCCGGTCCTGCCCAGGAACTGGATCTTCCCAGCGCACCCAAGCAGTTCATCCACTATTTTGAAGAAAACGACCGGCCCCAGACCCGTCTGGACCGGATGACGGAGCGGGGCATGGCCGTGTGTGCCGGCCGCCTCCGGGAGGACACCCAGTACGATTACAAGTTCGTGTGCCTGAGCCACAACACCCTGCGCGGTGCTGCCGGCGGCGCTGTTCTGCTGGCAGAACTTCTGTGTGCCAAGGGCTTTATCACGGCTGAGTAAATTTTCGCATAGGTTATGATATGGCGGTAATCCCCGCCCTGCGGTTCCGGATTCCCTGAGGCCGCACAGTTTATAAGGAGGAATATCTATGAAAACTCCTGTTTTTACAGGTTCATCTGTCGCAATCGTAACGCCGTTTTATCCCGACGGCTCTGTTAACTATGACAAGCTCAAGGAACTGATCGACTTTCATATCGAAAACGGTACGTCCGCCATCACCATCTGCGGCACAACCGGTGAGAGCGCGACCATGACCATTGCAGAGCATGTTGAGGTCATTGATTTCACCGTCAAGTATGCCAACAAGCGTATTACGGTGATCGCGGGCTCCGGCAGCAACGACACCATGGCCGCACTGGAGATCAGCAAGGAGGCTGAAAAATCCAGAGCCGACGCGCTGCTGATGGTCACACCCTATTACAATAAGGCGACCCAGAAGGGCCTTATCCTGCACTATAACTACATAGCCGACAGGGTAAACACGCCGATTATTCTCTACCATGTGCCCAGCCGCACAGGCTGCTCCTTTACGGCGGAAACCTACAAGGAGCTCTCCCGGCATCCGATGATCAACGGCGTCAAGGAGGCCTCCGGCAACTTTGCGCTGCTGACCAGAACCATTGCCGAGTGCGGTGATGAACTCAACGTATGGAGCGGCAACGACGATGAGGTCGTTCCCATGATGGCTCTGGGCGCAAAAGGCGTTATCTCCGTGCTGGCCAACGTGGCCCCCAGGGTTGTCGTTGAGATGACCCAGGCCTGTCTTGCCGGTGATTTCAAAGCCGGCGCCGCTCTGCAGCTGAAGTACTTTGATCTGATCAAAAAGCTCTTTATCGAGGTTAACCCCATCCCCGTGAAAGCGGCAATGAACCTGATGGGGATGAACGTTGGCGGCAACCGCCTTCCCCTGTGTGATATGGAAGAGGACAACCTGGAGAAGCTCAGGCTCTCCATGCAGAAGGTCGGCCTGATCCGGTAAAGAGGAGAAACCATGCTGAAGATAATCATTTCCGGCTGCAACGGACATATGGGAAAAGTCGTTTCCCGTATTGCGGCCGAGGACCCGGAGATTCAGATCGTCGCGGGTTTTGACATCAATACCGCGGCCGACGACGGATTTCCGGTTTTTGCAGATCCTGCTGAGTTTTCCGGCCAGGCGGACGTTCTGATCGATTTCTCCCACCCCTCCGCTCTCGATGGGATCCTCGCCTGCTGCAAGGCCAACGGAATTGGCGCCGTTCTGTGCAGTACAGGTTACAGTCAGGAGCAGAAAGCACAGATTCTGAAGGCTTCCGAGGTAATCCCCGTTTTTCAGTCTGCCAACATGTCTCTCGGCATCAACGTGGTTGCGGATTTGCTTAAGCGGGCGGCCTCGCTTCTGGGCAGCAGTTATGACGTGGAAATTGTGGAAAAGCATCATCGGCGGAAACTGGACGCCCCAAGCGGTACGGCTCTTCTTTTAGCGGACGCCGTTTCCGAAGCCCTCCCCTATGAGCCGCAATACATTTACGAGCGTCAGAGCCGGCGTCAGCAGCGGGGCGACGAGGAGATTGGAATCTCCGCTGTACGCGGCGGCACCATCGTCGGGATCCACGAGGTCTCTTTTTGCGGTCTGGATGAGGTCATTGAGATCAAGCACACAGCCTACTCCCGGGACGTTTTCGCAAACGGCGCCGTGCGGGCGGCAAAATTCCTCGCCGCTGTGTCCCGGCCGGGGATGTACACCTTTGCGGATCTGGTCGCCGGTTCCAACTGAATACTTCGGGAAGCCGGCTGTGTACCGGCTTCCTTTTTTTCACGATACGGGAATTGCATCAAAAGATCACGCATTAAAATTGACGCAGCGGCAATGCTTGTTATATACTTGAAGTATCAAATAAACGGAGGAACAGGCATGAATAAGGCATTGATTGACGATATCATTCAAAAAGAGTGGAGTATGTTCCAGAAGGTCAATGAGGGAGGTCCCCGGGCCGATTGCCAGGATGACCCCGTTACCTTTGACGGCATGCGCCGGGGTCAGTTTATGGCCTGGTCGGAGGAGGCACTGCAATCTTATCAGTTGGATCTTCTCAACGCGGATCTGACCGGTCGCAACCTTGTCATGGAAAAGTATATTCATATGATGAAATTCACCAATCCGGAGGATTATGAGCAGCTTAAGGATCGACTCACGTTCCCCTCGGAAAAAGGACTGGAGGACGCGGAATACATCGCCTGGGAAATGGTACGGCAGACCATACCGCTTCACGCCAAATATCCCTACGTCTCCGGTGCAGGGCGTCCCCTCTACTCCACCGACGATTACAAGGGCACCACATCGATCCAGACGTATCAGCGGGGAGAGCTTCTGACCTATTCCGATAAGACCCTGTCCCTTCTTCGCAGGCACCTGGACGATCTGGCTGCCAAAGGGGAATCCCTTGCCCGCAACATTCTGGAATACTCGGTCATGCACTATGGTTACGACTCTCTTGACGACGCCGAAACCAGGATCCGCAGACGCATGGAGTCCTATTACGGCGCAGCCGGAAACGATGAAGGCGGCTGTGGGGATTGCGGCGGCGACTGCGGGGACTGCGGCTGTGACTGCTGCGGCTGATATGGGAGACATGCTTTGAACGGACTGCAGCTGAGTAAGCAATACTATTTCGATACAGCCCGTGGGGAGCTGCTTCGTTTTTTCCCGGATCTGTATCCCCGTCTGGCCGCCGGCCTCGTGGGAAACGGCTCTGAGTGCTTCGGCTACGATGACGAGATCTCCCGGGATCACGATTGGGGCGTTGATTTTTTCCTCTGGCTTACCGATGAAGACGCCGACAGGATCGACGATCTGCGCAAGTGGAAGCAGACGCTATTCGAAAAGACGCCGCCGCCTTTTGTCCGGAATCGATCTGCCTATGGCGCCGTAATCAACGTCATGACGGCAAAAACCTTTTACCGACAGCTCATCGGCTGTGAAGGCTGCCCCTCTACCTTGCAGGAGTGGGTCCGGGCGCCGGAGGAGAATCTGGCCATGTGCGTCAACGGAGAAGTCTTTGAGGACAACGCCGGAGCGTTCACGGAGATTCGAAACGAGATCCTGCACTATATCCCTGAGGATCTGCGGAAAAAACGCATTGCCACCCGCTGTATGCTCATTGCCCAAACCGGACAGTACAACCATCTTCGCATGGCAAAGCGCGGCGATTTTGTAACGGCCAGAACAGCGCTGAGCCGTTTTCACGAGCACGTGATCGCGCTTGTGTTTCTGCTTAACAAAACGTACCGGCCTTATTATAAATGGGCATGGCGCGCCATGGGTGAACTGCCTGTTCTGGGTAGACAGATCGCCCCGCTTTTGCAGCAGTTGGCACTGTCTTCCATGGGACCGGAGAATATGTACCGGCAAGCGGAGCTTGTGGAGTCGATCTGCGCTCTTCTCATACAGGAGCTGCAGCGGCAGGGGCTTGCCACCTCCGACGAGAGCTTTATGACCGCCCAGGGCGAGCAGATTCAGGCGAGCATTGAAAACCAGACCCTGCGCACGCTTCCCACCCAGTACGAAATCTGACCGGGGTAATTTTTATAAAGGAGAGTAGTTTCCATGGCTAAAAACGTACTCGTCATCGGCGGCTCCTATTTCGCCGGCCGCGTATTCAACATCTTGACTTCCCGTACAGACCTGTTTGAGCTGCACGTGGTGAACAGAGGCAAGGCGCCCTTGAACAATCTCAACCACGTCACCCAGTATCAGTGTGACCGCCATGAGCCTATGAAGATGGCGGCGCTTCTGCCCGACATCAAATTTGACGCTGTCATTGATTTTTGCGCCTATAAACCAGACGATATCCGCCAGATCATTGAGGCAATGAAAAATCGTATTGGTCAGTACATCTTTATCAGTACAAGCTCCGTATACGATCCCAGTATTACGACCCATAAAAAGGAGACAGATCCGGTTGTTGTTACAGATGCCGATAACCCGGTGGATGAGTATATTGCCAGCAAAGCCGTTCTGGAGCTGGAGTGCATGGCCTACTGCAAGCAGTACGGTATCCCCTACACCATTCTGCGGCCCTCGTTCATCTACGGTCCATTCAACTATGCGCCCCGGGAGAGCTACTACATCGAAAAAATCGTCCGGGGAAAACCCGTTCCCGTGACGACGGACTGCAAGACGAAATTCAATTTTCTGTACGTCTATGATCTGACAACGGCCCTGCAGCTCTGTGTGGCCAATGAAAAAGCCTGCAACCAGACCTTCAACCTGGCCGCGCCGGAGGATATTACCTACGACAGTTTTATCGGTACGCTGGAAAGAGTCAGCGATATTCCTTTCACCAAGGAGCCTCACACGGTAGCGGAGGTGCTTTCGGACAACATCCCTCTCCCCTTCCCGCTGGAAAACGACGATTTGTGCGACGGCAGCAAGATCACAGAAGTTCTTGGACTGCAGTACACCCCCTTTGAGGAAGGTATGAAAAAGACCTTCCAGATCTTCAAAAACGTCTATGCATAAAAAGAAGTTCCCGTTTGAAAACGGGAACTTCTTTTTTATATGATTTTTGTAACGCCGTAGGTCACAAACGTGACGATAGCGGCGGCGATGAGCACGCCGATGACGATGGCTGGCGTTGCTTTCTTCAAACGGATGCCCAGAACCGCTGCCACCAGCGCTCCGGTCCAGGCGCCTGTCCCGGGCAGCGGAATGGCCACGAGAATGCAGAGCCCAAGGGCACTGTACTTTTCAACCAGATCTCCTTTGTTCTGGGCGCGCTTTTCCAGCGCGGCGATCATGCGCTCCAGCTTTGGGATCTTTTTTCGCAGGAAGGCGAAAATGCGGCTGATAAAAAGGATGATAAACGGAACGGGGATCAAATTTCCAATCACGGCCGCAGTAATGGCCACAGAGTAGGGTAGCCCTCGGGTAATGCCGAATGGCAGGCCTCCACGAAGCTCGACTACCGGCACCATGGAGACGAGAAGCGTCAATACAATATTTTTTAACATGAATATGACTGTTTCCTTTAATCAGATTTGTTCTTCGGGGCCTCTCCGACAGACGCTACTATTAAACCATTTCTCCAATGAAATGTCAACTGAGGGACAAGGTCTGATTTGATGAAAAAATATCCCCCGGGTGGGCTTGTGCTGCAGGTATGCCGCTGGTATAATGACATCGTCAGTTACATCAGATTCATTCACGCACACAGTTCAACTCATTTCCTTACATTTCCCCGGCACAGCGCAGAGCCGCCTGTTTCTCATAACAGGCGGCTCTTTTTTGAAAGTACATCTATGACAAGTGTGGGTTTGTCAATGATGTGTTACACATTCCCGAAAGAAAAAAGAACAGACTTGGGTGACTGCCAGTTGAGCGGTCGCATGGGGAA
>ONVR01000297.1 GCA_900321335.1 uncultured Eubacteriales bacterium
TACATGGTCGCCCCCGAGGCCAAGGCCATTCCCCTGATCCACGAGATGGCCCGTCAGAGCGGCAGAAACGAGTATATCCTGGCCCGCAAAAACAAAAAAGCCTACATGAGCAGCGTGTTCGAGGTGGAGGTGCAGTCCATCACCACCGCCGGCACCCAGAAGCTCTACATCGACGGCGAGGACGCCAAGAAGATCAACGGCAAGCGGATCCTGATCATCGACGACGTGATCTCCACCGGCGAGTCTCTGCGCGCCGTGGAGGAGCTGGTCGTGGAGGCCGGCGGCATTGTGGCCGGGCGCATGGCCATCCTGGCCGAGGGCGATGCCCGGAAGCGGGACGATATCATCTATCTGGAGCCCCTGCCCCTGTTTGACGGGGACGGAAACCCTCTCGATTAAGCTGAAAAAGCAGCCAGAGCTCAACGCTCTGGCTGCTTTTTGTCGTCTTTTTTTTCCCCTGTCCGGAGCCTTTGGAAAAACGCCGTCAGAAGCGCGCCGCACTGCTCTTCCAGAATCCCCCCGTAGATCCGGGGCTCATGGCCGTAAGGCTCCAGAAACAGATTGATCACGCTGCCGCAGGATCCGGTGACGGCATCCTTCGCCCCGTAATACAGGCGCTCGATCCGGGCGGCAAGGATCGCCCCGGCGCACATGGGGCACGGCTCCAGGGTCACGTACAGGCTGCAGCCCTCCAGCCGCCAGGAGCCCACGTGGCCGCAGGCCTCCTCGATGGCCTCCACCTCCGCATGAGCCGTGGCACGCTTCCGGGACTCCCGGCGATTCCGGCCCCGGCCGATCACCCGGCCTTCCCGGTCCACCACCACGCAGCCCACGGGTACCTCTCCTTCGTCTGCCGCCTGGCGGGCTAAGGCAAGGGCCTGGCGCATATACTCTTCACTGGACATCGAATCCCCCCATATCTCCGCACCATCATACCACAAATCCGGAGGAATCACAATGCTGTATATCTTTCTCATCGCCGTGAGTCTGGCCCTGGACGCCTTTGCCGTGTCCATCACCAGCGGATTGACGGTCAAAGGATTCAACATTCGCCACAGCCTGCTCATGGGCGTGTACTTCGGCGCATTTCAGTTTATCATGCCCCTGCTGGGCTGGCTGCTGGGCAGCACCGTAAGCCATTACGTCTCCCGGTTCGGCCCCTGGATCTCCTTTATTCTGCTGGCTTTTATCGGCGGACGCATGGTCTACTCCGCCCTCCGGGACAACGATGACGAGGCCGGGGAGACGTCCCTGACCCACAGACGGCTTCTGCTGCTGGCCGTGGCCACCAGCATCGACGCCTTCGCCGTGGGAGTGAGCTTTGCCTTCATGCGGATCAACATCTGGGGCGCATGTACGGTCATCGGTGTGGTGGCCTTCGCCATGAGTATCATAGGCGGTCAGATCGGCGGACGGCTCAGCGGCGTGTTCCAGAAGCGGGCCGAGGTCATCGGAGGACTGGTGCTCATCGGCATCGGCATCAAGATCCTGCTGGAGGGCATTTTGTAAATCCAGCCCCATCCGGCAATTGAAAAGCAGCTGCCATGGCAGCTGCTTTTCCGCTTTTTACGCGCCGCCGTCTGCGGTCTCACGGCTGCTCCGGCAGGTAGTCCAGAGGATCCACCGGCTCGTCCGACAGGCGGATCTCAAAGTGGCAGTGATCCCCCGTGGAGACGCCGGTGCTGCCCACCAGGGCGATGGTCTGGCCCTGAGACACCGTATCCCCCTGGCTGACCAGAAGCTCGCTGCAATGGGCGTAATAAGTACTGGCCCCGTCCCCGTGATCCACGATCACCAGATACCCGTAGCCCCCGTCGTTATACCCGGCGTAGGTCACCTGACCGCTCCGGGCTGCGGCAATAGGGCTGCCGCCATCGGCGCCGATGTCGATGCCCCGGTGATAGGTGGAGCCCACGGAGACCTCCCGGTAGCCAAAGTGCGAGGTGATCACCCCGGAGACGGGCCACAGATACGACCGGGACGCCGCCTCCTCCAGCAGGGCGGCCATTTGTCCCGGCTCCACCTCCTGTGTGGTCACTTCCCGGCTCTTCGGAGCGACAGTGCGCTCCTCCGTCTCCGGCTGTGGCTGCTGCTCCAGAAACACGTAATGGCTTACGGAAAGGGCGGGGCGCTCCCCGGTCTGGCGGGTCACGGCGGCCGGCTCCCGCGGGACAGAGGGCGCCGGTGTCTGGTCAGGGCCCGCCGCCCAGGCCGGACCCGCCAGCAGGGCCGCGGCAGCCGTGCCGGCCAGAGCGGCCCAGAGGAGCTTTCGTTTGCTGATGGCAATGCGCTTGATGGATCTCATGGTTGGTCATCCTTTCATAATTGGAAATATTTGTAATCGTTTTGTAAAGTATATTTCCCACTTGTCCCGAATATACATGAACCATCCCAA
>ONVR01000296.1 GCA_900321335.1 uncultured Eubacteriales bacterium
AAGCTCAAGAACCGCACCAACAAGTTCATCGTCAAGCGTCGTAATGACAAGTAATCAAAGGAGGTCAAACGTAATATGAGCAGAAGTATTAAGAAAGGCCCCTTTGTTGCACCCGAGCTTCTCAAGAGGGTAGAGGCCATGAATGAGGCGGGCGAGAAGAAGGTCCTCAAGACCTGGTCCCGCGCATCCACGATTTTCCCCGCTTTCGTAGGACATACGATCGCGGTGCACGACGGCCGCCGTCACGTTCCCGTGTACATCACCGAGGATATGGTCGGCCATAAGCTGGGCGAGTTCGCACCCACCAGAACGTTCAAGGGCCACGGCGGTGGCAAGACCGGTAAGTAAGGAGGCAGACGAAAACATGGAAGCAAGAGCAGAACTGAAATATGCCAGAATCTCTCCGCGGAAGGTCAAGATCGTCTGCGACCTGATCAGAGGAAAAGACACCAAGACCGCCATGGCGATTCTCATGCAGACGCCGAAGGCCGCCTCCGAGCTGATGATCAAGCTCCTCAAGAGCGCCTGCGCCAACGCTGAGAACAATCACAACATGGACCCTGAGAAGCTCTATGTAAGCGCTACCTACGCCAATCCCGGCCCCATCATCAAGAGATTTATGCCGAGAGCGCAGGGCAGAGCCTACAGAATCAACAAGAGAACCTCTCACATCACCATCGTTGTGAGCGAGAAAGACTAAGGGGGTGCCTTATGGGACAGAAAGTTAATCCGCACGGCCTTCGCGTCGGCGTAATCAAAGACTGGGATTCTCGCTGGTATGCCCGTGAAGACAAGGTGGGCGACCTGATTGTCGAGGATTACAACATCCGCAAATACCTCAAGGCTATGCTGTACGCGGCCAGCATCTCCAAGATCGAGATCGAGCGCGACAGCGCCAAGACCAGAATTTTCATTCACTGTGCCCGTCCCGGCGTCGTGATCGGCAAGGGCGGCGCTGAGATCGAGCGGATCCGCGCCGACCTGGAGAAGAAGTTCGGCAAGCCCGTTGCTCTTTCCATCGTTGAGGTGAAGAACCCCGATATCTCCGCACAGCTGGTTGCCGAGGGCATCGCTGCCAAGCTGGAAAAGAGAATCGGCTATCGCCGCGCCATGAAGAACGCCATCTCCAGAGCCATGCGCCTGGGCGTCCGCGGCATCAAGGTCAGATGCGCCGGCCGTCTCGGCGGCGCCGAGATCGCGCGCTCTGAGACGTACCACGAGGGCACCATTCCTCTGCAGACTCTCCGGGCCGACATCGAGTACGGCTTTGCTGAGGCCGCTACGACCTATGGCCGCATCGGCGTAAAGGTGTGGATCTACAAGGGCGAGATCCTCAATCAGACCCTGCGCACCACACCGAGAACCATGGACACCAACCGTCCGCCGAGAGAGCGCCGCAACAACGACCGCAGAGGCGGTGGTCGCGGCAATCGTCAGGGCGGCTACAACCGTCAGGACCGTCAGGGCGGCTATAACCGCCAGGACCGTCAGGGCGGTCAGGCACCCAGAGAAGGAGGCGCTCGCTAATGCTTTTACCCAAGAGAGTTAAGTACCGCAGAGTTCAGAGAGGCCGCATGACCGGCAAGGCTACCCGCGGTACGGAAGTGAATTACGGTGAGTATGGTCTGCAGGCTGTCGAGCCCGCGTGGATCACCTCAAACCAGATCGAGGCCGCCCGTGTCGCCATGACCCGTTACACCAAGCGCGGCGGTAAGGTTTGGATCAAGATTTTCCCCGATAAGCCGGTTACACAGAAGCCCGCCGAGACCCGTATGGGTTCCGGTAAAGGTTCACCGGAGTACTGGGTCGCAGTCGTAAAGCCGGGCAGGGTCATGTTTGAGATCGCCGGCGTACCGGAAGAGACAGCCCGTGAGGCGCTTCGTCTTGCCAGCCACAAGCTGCCCTGCAAGACGAAGTTTGTCAAGCGTGAGACCGAGACAGGTGGTGTGTAAGATGAAGGCAAACGAGGTTAGAAAAATGAGCCCCTCCGAGCTGGAGGAAAAGCTGGTTGACCTGAAGAAGGATCTGTTCACCCTGCGTATGCAGCATGCGACAAACCAGCTGGATAACCCTGTTAAGATATCCCTGGTGAAGAAGGATATCGCCCGAGTCAAGACGATTCTTCGTGAAAAGCAGCTCGAGCAGTGAGGAGGTAAGCTAAATGAGTGAAGTAAGAACATCTTCCAGAAAGACAAGGGTCGGCAAGGTGGTTTCCGACAAGATGGATAAGACCATCGTTGTCGCCGTCGAGGACCGTGTAGCTCACCCCCTTTACAAGAAGATCATCAAAAGAACATATAAGCTGAAAGCACACGACGAGAACAACGAGTGCGGCATCGGTGACCGCGTAAGAGTCATGGAGACCCGCCCCCTGTCCAAGGACAAGAGATGGAGACTCGTTGAGATCATCGAGAAGGCGAAGTAAGGAGGCGTCGGAATGATACAGCAGGAAACTTATCTGAAGGTTGCCGACAACACAGGCGCCAAAGAAATCAAGTGCATCCGTGTAATGGGCGGCTCCAAGAGAAAGTACGGCAACATCGGCGACGTAGTCGTGGCCTCCGTCCGGAAGGCTGCTCCCGGCGGTACGGTCAAGAAGGGTGACGTCGTAAAGGCGGTCATCGTTCGCTCCGTCCGCGGCGTGCGCAGAAACGACGGAACCTACGTGCGTTTTGACGAGAACGCAGCTGTCATCATCAAGGATGACAAGACCCCCCGCGGAACTCGTATCTTTGGCCCCGTAGCCAGAGAGCTCAGAGAGAAAGAATTTATGAAGATTCTCTCCCTGGCTCCCGAAGTAATTTAAGGAGGGGCGCACAATGAATATAAGAAAAGACGATACTGTTATTGTTATCTCCGGTAAGGACAAGGGCAAGAAGGGCAAGGTCCTGGTCGCCAATCCCAAGGACGGCAAGATCGTCGTCGAGGGTGTCAGCGTAGCCAAGCGCCACCAGAAAGCCCGCCGTCAGGATGAGGAGAGCGCCATCGTCAAGGTGGAGACCCCCATCTACGCCAGCAAGGTTCAGGTTGTCTGCCCCAAGTGCGGCAAGGCGACCCGGGTCGGCCACAAGATCGCGCCTGTGACCATCTCCGGCAAGGAGAAGAACAAGAGCGTCCGCATCTGCAAAAAGTGCGGCGCAGAGCTGTAAGAGGGAGGACACACTGTTATGCCTAGACTTAAAACCATGTATCAGGAGGAAGTCGCTCCCGCTCTTATGAAAAAGTTCGGCTACAAGAGCGTTATGCAGATCCCCAAGCTGGACAAGATCGTGATCAACGTGGGCTGCGGCGACGCCCGTGACAACGTCAAGGCCATCGAGGCCGTTGTCAAAGATATCACCACCATCACCGGCCAGAAGGCCGTGATCACCAAGGCCAGAAAGTCCGTCGCCAACTTCCGTCTCCGTGAGGGGATGCCTGTCGGCGTGAAGGTCACTCTTCGCAGAGATAAGATGTGGGAGTTCCTGGACCGTTTCTTCAACGTGGCTCTGCCCCGTGTCCGTGACTTCCGCGGCATCAGCGCCAACTCCTTCGACGGCCGCGGCAACTACGCCGTGGGTATCAAGGAGCAGCTGATCTTCCCCGAGATCGAGTACGACAAGATCGAAAAGATCCGCGGCATGGACATCGTGATCTGCACCACCGCGCAGACGGACGAGGAAGCCCGTGAGCTTCTGACGCTGCTGGGCGCACCGTTCATTCAGGCGTAAGGAGGAGACAAGACATGGCCAAGAAATCTATGATACTCAAGCAGCAGAGAGAGGCTAAGTACTCCACTCGCGCTTACAACCGCTGCAAGATCTGCGGCAGACCCCACGCTTATCTGAGAAATTACGGCGTTTGCCGTATCTGCTTCAGAGAGCTTGCCTACAAAGGCGAGATCCCCGGCGTAAAGAAGGCTTCCTGGTAAACAGATGCCCGCCGGAGATCTCCGGCGAAAACTGAAAAAAGTAGACTGAAACGTAAAGTTTTGGTTTACAAAGCCAGTGAGTTGTGATATGATATCAAATAGCTTTGCGCGGCCCGTCTAGGCATTTTTTGCCGAGACGGGCAGTGTGGGCTATTTACACGCTTCCGCGTGTGTCACAGAATTCGGTTTGAACGCCGGCCCAACCCAACCGGCGATCAAATAAAGGGATGGCGAAAGGTCATTGGTAATTGGCGGGAATCTGAACCGCCGGAGAATTAGCATTGATACCTCGCCACGAAAACAGGTGAGAGCCTGTAACTCTAATAAGGAGGAAAAAGTATCCATGCAAATCACAGATCCCATTGCTGATATGCTGACACGAATCAGAAATGCCGGCTCAGCAAAGCATCCCACCGTTGACGTTCCCGCGTCAAAGATGAAGAAATCCATTGCCGAGATCTTGCTTGATGAAGGTTACATCAAGAACTTCCAGATCATCGACGACGGTCTTCAGGGCGTGATCCGTATCACCCTGAAGTACAACGGCAACGACACGGCTATCGCCGGCCTGCGCCGCGTATCCAAACCCGGCCTGCGCATTTATGCAGGTGCAGACGAGCTCCCCAAGGTCCTCAGAGGACTGGGCATTGCGATTATTTCAACATCCAAGGGCGTTATGACCGACAAGAAAGCCAGAGCGGCGCACGTCGGTGGAGAGGTCCTTGCTTTTGTGTGGTAAGGGGGAAGTTGAATTATGTCACGAATCGGTAGAACTCCCATTGCCATTCCCGCCGGTGTTGAGGTCAAGATCGACGGCAGAAATGTTGAAGTGAAAGGCAGCAAGGGAACGCTCACAAGAACCCTGAACCAGGGCATTACCGCCGAGGTTGAGGGCAGCGAGATCATCGTTAAGCGCGAAAATGAAAATAAGGAGACACGTGCGCTCCACGGACTGAACCGTACGCTGGTGGCGAACATGGTCAAGGGCGTCACCGAGGGTTACAGCAAGACCCTCGAGGTTAACGGCGTAGGTTACAGAGCTGCAAAAGAGGGGAACAAGCTGGTCCTCAACATTGGCTTTTCTCACCAGGTTTTCGTCGAGGAGACTGACTCCATCAAGATCGACGTACCCAACCCCAATACCATTGTCATCAACGGTATCGACAAGCAGGAGGTTGGCCAGTTTGCAGCGGACGTAAGAAACAAGAGAAGACCTGAGCCTTACAAGGGCAAGGGTATCAAGTATGCCGACGAGGTTATTCGCCGCAAAGAAGGCAAGACAGGTAAGTAAGGGAGGTGTGCCTAAATGATTAACAGACCCAATACCAGAGCGCAGCGTTTGAAGAGACATAAGAGAGTCAGAGCGAAGGTATCCGGCACACCGGAACGTCCCAGACTCAACGTCTTCCGCAGCGAGAAGAACATTTACGCGCAGGTCATCGACGACGTCAACGGCGTGACCCTGTGCTCCGCCTCTTCTGTTGAGAAGGGCTTCGAGGGCTCCGGCGCCAACAAAGAGGGCGCCAGAAAAGTCGGTCTGGCTGTCGCAGAGCGCGCCAAGGCCAAGGGCATCAGCGAGGTCGTTTTTGACCGTGGCGGCTACGTTTACCACGGCCGTGTACAGGAGCTGGCAGAAGGCGCCCGTGAGGGCGGCCTGGAATTCTAAACGGGAGGAGGAAACGCAATGGCTTACAGCAATAATAGAAAAGACAACAAAAGAGAAGAAGCGCAGTCCGAGTATATCGAGAAAGTCGTTTACCTGAATCGTGTTTCCAAAACCGTTAAGGGCGGCCGGATCTATAAGTTCGCGGCGCTTGTCGTTATCGGCGACGGTAAGGGCAAGGTCGGTTACGGCCTCGGCAAGGCAGGCGAGGTATCCGAGGCGATCCGCAAGGGTATCGAGGATGCCAAGAAGAATCTTTCGACAGTTACCCTCATGGGAACCACCATTCCCCACGAGGTTATCGGTGAGTTCGGCGCCGGCAGAGTTCTGCTCAAGCCCGCTCCCGCAGGTACCGGCGTGATCGCCGGCGGCGCTGTTCGTGCCGTAGTTGAGGCTGCCGGTATCACGGATATCAGAACCAAGTGCCTGCGCTCCAACAACCCTGCCAATGTTGTGGCGGCGACCATGGTCGGCCTCAAGAGCCTGCGCAATGCAGAGCAGGTGGCCAAGGTCCGCGGCAAGACGGCGGAAGAAGTCAAGGGCTAAGGGGGATTGACAGATGGCGAATCTCAGAATTAAGCTCGTCAAGAGCCTGAACGGCAGATTGGATAAACACATTGCCACTGCCAAATCTTTGGGGCTGAAGAAGATCGGCAACGAGACCGTACAGCCCGACAACCCGCAGACCAGAGGCAAGATCGCACAGATCAGCTATCTGATCTCTGTAACCGAAGAGTAAGGAGGCACGGGATTATGAATCTTGAAAATCTTAGCCCGGCAGCCGGCTCCACCCACGTTGGCAAGCGCAAAGGCCGCGGCCACGGCACCGGAAACGGCAAGACTGCCGGCCGCGGACACAAGGGTCAGAAGGCCCGCAGCGGCGGCGGTGTAAGAGTTGGCTTTGAAGGCGGCCAGATGCCTCTGGCGCGCCGTATCCCCAAGAGAGGCTTTAACAACATTTTTGCCAAGCCCCTGGAGGCGGTAAACGTATCCGTTCTCGAGGCCAAGTTTGAGAGCGGCGCCGAGGTTGACGCCCAGGCCCTGCTCAACGCCGGCGTGCTGTCCAAGTGCAAGTACGGCGTGAAGATCATCGGCAACGGCGAACTGACAAAGGCACTTACAGTAAAGGCAACAGCCTTTTCCGAGTCGGCAAAGCAGAAAATAGAAGCGGCCGGCGGAAAGGCTGAGGTGGTGTAAGGTGTTTCAGACGATACGCAACGCATGGAAGATCGAGGATATCCGGAAGAAGATCATCTTTACCCTGTTTATCATTCTTCTCTACCGGCTTGGAAACGCTGTTCCTGCACCGTATGTTAACACCGCTCTGCTGAGCAGTTACTTCGCCTCCATGCAGAACACGGTCCTGGGCCTGTACAACGTCATGTCCGGTTCCGCGTTCTCCCAGGCGACCATCTTTGCCCTGTCCATTCAGCCGTATATCAACGCATCCATCATCATCCAGCTGCTGTGCATCGCAATCCCCGCTCTGGAGCGGCTTGCCAAGGACGGCGGCGAGGAGGGTAAGAACAAGATCGAGCGCATCACCCGCTACTCCACCGTGGGTCTGGGCCTTCTTCAGGGCTTTGCCTACTACATCCTGCTGAAGAACAACAGCTTCCTCACCGAAGCCGGCATGGGTGTCTGGGGTGCCGTCGTGATCATCGTGACCTTTACCGCAGGCTCCGCCCTGCTGATGTGGATGGGTGAGCAGATCACGGAATTCGGTATCGGCAACGGTATCTCCATGATCCTGTTTATCAGCATCGTCTCCCGCTTCCCCAACCAGATCGCAAGCATGATCTCCCGCGTTGCGGCTGAGCCCAAGACGTGGTGGGTCACCCTGTTGATGATTGTGGGTGCGCTGGCGATTGTCGTCCTGATCATCATCGTTACCAACGCTGAGAGAAGGATCCCCGTTCAGTATTCCAAGAGAGTGGTCGGCAGAAAACAGTACGGCGGTCAGTCCACTCACCTTCCCATGAAGGTGAACATGTCCGGCGTGCTCCCCGTGATCTTTGCCCAGTCAATCGCCTCCCTGCCCGCAACCGTCGCGGCCTTCGTGCCCAGATGGTCCAACGGCTGGTTTATCAGGCTCTTTGACACCAACACGGTGACGTACATCGTTTTGTACTTCCTGCTGATCATCTTCTTCAGCTATTTCTATTCCACCATTCAGTTCAACCCCATCGAGGTGGCCAACAATCTGAAAAAGAACGGCGGGTTCATCCCCGGCTTCCGGGCCGGCAAACCCACCTCCGAGTTCATTCAGAAGGTGCTCAACAAGATCACCATGTTCGGCGCCATCTACCTTGCCATCGTCGCCATCGTGCCGCTGATCATCAGCGCGTGCTCCGCGACGGCGCGCAACAGCGGTGTGTCTCTGGGCGGAACGTCCGTGATCATCGTTGTGGGTGTTGCCCTTGAAACTGTCAAGGCTCTGGAGTCCCAGATGCTCATGCGTCACTACAAGGGATTCCTTGAGTAAGGGAGGGTAAATCGTGAAACTGATTCTATTGGGTGCTCCCGGCGCGGGAAAAGGGACCCAGGCGGAGATCATCAGCAAGAAGCTGGGAATCCCCACCATTTCCACGGGAAATATCCTGCGCGCAGCCGTGAAAAATGAGACGCCCGTGGGCCTGAAGGCCAAGGCGTTTATGGACGCCGGCGCTCTGGTGCCCGATGAGGTCATCATCGGCATCATGCAGGAGCGTCTGGCAGAGCCCGACTGTGCCGGCGGGTACATCCTGGACGGCATGCCCCGGACCATCGCCCAGGCGGAGGCTCTGGAGAAGTGCGGCATCGACGTCGACGTGGCACTGTCCATTGAGATCGACGACGAGGTCATCGAAAAACGCATGACCGGCAGGAGATCCTGCACAGCCTGCGGCGCGACCTACCACGTTGTGGCCAATCCTCCCAAAGTGGAGGGTGTCTGCGACAACTGCGGCGGGGAGCTGACGATCAGAAAAGACGATAAGCCGGAGACAGTTAAAAACCGCCTGAAGGTTTACCATCAGGAAACCGAGCCCCTCATCGACTTCTACAAGTCCAGAGGCAAGCTCAAATCAGTGGAGAACCGTGACACCATCGAGGCGACCACTGAGGCAATTTTCGCAGCTCTGGAGATTTGAGATGATTAAACTCAAGTCTCCCAGAGAAATCTCTCAGATGCGTCTGGCGGGAAAAATTACCGCGGCAGCCCGTGCTTTGGCCGGGCGTATGGTGACCCCAGGCGTAACAACCGGAGAAATAGATAAAGCAGTCCACGATTTCATCGTGTCGCAGGGGGCCGTGCCGACCTTCCTGGGATACGGCGGATTCCCCAACAGCATCTGTGCTTCCGTCAACGAGTGTGTCATTCACGGCATACCCAATTTCAAGTACAAGCTGCAGGAGGGGGACATCCTCAGCGTAGACGTTGGGGCTACCTATCAAGGGTACGTGGGCGACTGCGCAGCCACCTTCGCGGTCGGCAAGATCAGCGACGAGGCGCGCAGACTCATTGACGTGACCCGCCAGAGCTTTTATGAGGGCATCAAGTTCGCCCGGGAGGGCTACCGTGTTTCGGATCTGTCTCATGCGATCCA
Organism: uncultured Eubacteriales bacterium; assembly: GCA_900321335.1. Lineage (GTDB taxonomy): Bacteria > Bacillota > Clostridia > Oscillospirales > Oscillospiraceae > RUG678. The sequence continues at coordinate 9,161 of ONVR01000296.1, forward strand.
GGAATACGTGGAGAGCAACGGCTTCTCAGTTGTGCGGGAATACGTGGGACACGGCGTCGGCGCAGAGATGCACGAAGAGCCGGAAGTCCCGAACTATGGCAAGGCCGGACACGGCCCCCGGTTCAAACAGGGAATGGTGATCGCCGTTGAGCCCATGGTCAACGCGGGCGGCGCGGCCATCAAGGTCCTGGATGACGGTTGGGGCGTTGTCACGCGAGACGGCAAGCCAGCGGCCCATTACGAGAACACCCTCGTGATCACCGACGGCGAGCCCGAGATCCTTACCGTGTGCGAGGATATGTGCTGATGGCGTTTCAAGTGGGCAACATTGTTGTGTCTCCCAACGGACGGGACAAGGGCAAGGTGTTCTACATCGTCTCCATCGAGGAGGATTACGCCTTTATCGCGGACGGCCGGGGACGGCGGCTGGAAAAGCCGAAAAAGAAAAAGCTCAGACATCTCCAGTTCAGAGCCGACGGCAGCGACCGGGTGGCAGAGAAACTGAGAAATGGCGAAAAATTGACAAATATTGAAATAAGGCGTTCTGTCGCCGCATACAGCGGTGACGACGGCGAAGAGCAGGGAGGTATGTAAATGGCGAAAGATGATATGATCGAGATCGAAGGTACGGTCGTTGAATCACTTCCGAACACCATGTTTAAGGTCGATATTGGCGGAGGCCACACGATTTTGGCGCATATCTCCGGCAAGCTTCGTACGAACTATATCCGGATCCTGCCCGGTGACAAGGTCGTGGTACAGATGTCACCTTACGATCTGACCCGGGGCAGAATCACATGGCGTCATAAATAGGAGGTTTTTGACATGAAGGTAAGACCATCTGTTAAGCCTATGTGCGAAAAATGCAAGGTCATCAAGCGCAAGGGCAAGGTAATGGTAATCTGCGAAAACCCGAAGCACAAACAGCGTCAGGGCTAAGCAGAAGCTTCGTTATTTGAAACGAAAGGAATGATTGAGAAATATGGCACGAATTTCTGGCGTCGATCTGCCGAGAGATAAGAGAATTGAAATCGGTCTGACATACGTATACGGCATCGGTCTGACGAGCGCACGCAAGATCCTGGAGGCCACCGGCATCAATCCCGACACCCGGGTGAAGGATCTCACCGAGGAGCAGGAAGCGGCTCTTCGTGACTGCATCGACAAGAACTACATGGTGGAAGGCGATCTGCGCAGAACCACCGCTCTTGACATCAAGCGCCTCATCGAGATCGGCAGCTACCGCGGCAAGCGCCACAGAAGCAGCCTGCCTGTCCGTGGCCAGAGAAGCAAGACCAACGCGCGTACCCGCAAGGGTCCGAAACGCACCATTGCGAATAAGAAGAAGTAAGGGAGGGATTTGATATGGCACAGAAAAAAGTCGTCAGAACGAGACGCCGTGAGCGTAAAAACATTGAAAAGGGCCAGGTGCATATCAGCTCCACCTTCAACAACACCATGGTAACCATCACCGATCCTCAGGGCAACGCCATTTCCTGGGCGTCCTCCGGTGGTCTGGGCTTCCGCGGCTCCAGAAAGAGCACGCCTTTTGCCGCCCAGTCTGCCGCCGAGACTGCCGCCAAGGCAGCGATGGAGCACGGTCTGAAGACCGTTGAGGTATTTGTCAAGGGCCCCGGCGCCGGCCGTGAGGCCGCCATCCGCGCCCTGCAGTCCGCAGGCCTGGAAGTCACGATGATCAAAGACGTGACCCCCATTCCCCACAACGGCTGCCGTCCCCCCAAGAGACGTAGAGTATAATAGAAAGGAGAAAGAACAATGGCTAAGAATATGCAACCGATCGTTAAGCGCTGCAAGCAGCTTGACATTTCTCCTGCCGTAATGGGTTATACCTACAAAACCAAGAGTTCTACCATCCGCAATCCCAAGGGACAGATGCGGAAAAAGCAGAGCGAGTACGGCGCACAGCTCAATGAGAAGCAGAAGGTCAAGTTCATCTACGGCATCCTGGAGAAGCAGTTCCGGATGTACTATGAGAAGGCTGCCAAGGCCCCCGGCATCACCGGTGAGGTCCTGCTGAGCACCATTGAGCGCCGCCTGGACAACGTGGTTTACCGTCTTGGCTTCGCCATGACCCGCCGTGAGGCCCGTCAGGCAGTCAACCATGGCCACTTCACAGTCAACGGCAAGCGCGTGGACATTCCCTCCTACCTTGTCAGCGTAGGCGACGTGATTGAGGTTTGTGAGAAGAGCCGCAGCTCCGTTCAGTTCAAGAGACTGACCGGAGAGGACGCTCCCATCTTTACGGTTCCCCAGTGGCTGGACCGGGATAAGAACACCCTGAAGGGAACCGTCACCAAGATGCCTTCCAGAGAGGATATTGACTACCCCGTGGAAGAGCACCTGATCGTCGAGCTCTATTCCAAGTAACCGATTGACCCTCGTTATTGGTAAGCTGAAAACAACCCGGTATCAAACCGACATTAAAGGAGGGTATTCATGGTAGAAATTGAAAGACCGCGCATTGAATGCATCGAAACGCCCGGTGATGAGTCATACGGCAAATACGTTGTTGAGCCTTTGGAGCGCGGTTACGGTACGACCCTGGGAAACTCTCTTCGCAGAATTCTTCTGTCCTCCCTGCCCGGAACGGCTGTTACCACCATCAAAATCGCCGGTGTACAGCATGAGTTCTCCACCATCCCCGGTGTGAAGGAGGATGTGACGGAGATCGTCCTGAATATCAAGGGCATCATCGCCCGCCTGCACAGCCAGGGGACGAAAACCGTTTACATCGAGGCAAACGGAGAATGCGAGGTAACCGCAGGCGACATCAAGACGGACGCCGAGGTTGAGATCCTCAACCCCGAGCTTCACATCGCGACCCTTGGCCCCGACGCCTCTTTGAGCATCGAACTGACCATCGGTCACGGCCGAGGCTACGTCTCCGCTGAGCGCAACAAGCTCCAGCAGCCGATCATCGGTGTCATTCCCATTGACTCCATCTACACGCCGGTGCTGAAGGTGAACTACACCGTTGAAAACACCCGTGTGGGCAATATGACCGACTTTGACAAGCTGACGCTTGAAGTATGGACGGACAAGACCATTTCCGCCCGTGACGCCGTTTCCCTGGGCGCCAAGATTCTCTGCGACCACTTCGTGCTGTTTACCAATCTCTCCGAGACCATGAGCGGCACCAGCACCGTTGTGGAGAGTCCCAAGAAGGAGCACGACAAGGTTCTTGAAATGACCATCGAGGAGTTGGATCTCTCGGTGCGCAGTTTCAACTGTCTCAAACGCGCCAACATCAATACTGTTGAGGATCTGATCTCCAAGACCGAGGAAGAGATGATCAAGGTGAGAAACCTGGGACGGAAGTCCCTGGAAGAGGTTATCCACAAGCTGGCCATGATGGGCCTCTCCCTCAGCAGTGACGATAATAACTAATACTCTGTGAAGAGGAGGTAAACGAAATGCCCGGTACACGTAAACTTGGCAAGCCGACCGATCAGCGCATGGCTATGCTCCGTCAGCAGGTAACCGATTTTCTCGATTCCGGCAGAATGGAGACCACCGTTGCCCGCGCCAAAGAGGTCGGACCTCTGGCCGAGAAGATGATAACCCTTGGCAAAAAGAATACCCTTGCTTCCCGCCGTCAGGCTCTGGCGTTTATCACCAGAGAGGACGTAGTGACCAAGGTATTTGCCGAGCTCGCGCCCAAGTACGCTGAGCGCAACGGCGGCTACACGAGAGTGACGAAGATCGGCCCCCGCCGCGGCGACGCTGCGGAGATGGCTGTCATCGAGCTTGTGTAAGCCCAGTCGACAGAACGTAAAAAAGACTGTTCTCCAACGGGAGAACAGTCTTTTTTTGCAGTTGTGGGGATCGACTCCCGGGTGTTTTTTTCGCCGAGACGGTCACGAACCGATCAGCCGCGCCCGAATCAGCCGGTCCCGGATGAGATTGCCCACGATGAGAGCCACCACCAGCTTGCCCAGATCCAGCAGGGCAAAGGGGGCCACACAGGTGGCGATGGCATAGGAAGCGGTGCACTGGGTCAGAACCATGTACCAGACCGTTCCCAGCAGATATACCACCAGCATCCCCAGCACCATGCCCGCACCGGAAATCAAATACCGGAATTTTCCCTTCCCATGCCGCAGGAAAAGTCCGGCAATGGGAATCAGCAGGAAATAGCCCACCAGATAGCCACCGGTGGGGCCGGCGATCTTGGCAAGGCCGCCGCTGTAGCCGGAAAACACCGGCAGACCCGCGGCCCCCAGCAGAAAGAACACCGTATAGCTGACAAAGGCCCACTTGCCGCCCAGAAGGATCACCGTCAGAAAGACGACAAAGTTGATCAGTGAGATGGGGATGGCCCCGATCTGCACCGTCATGGGGCACAGGACACACAGGACCGCAGCCATCAGGGCGCAGGTGACCATGTGATAAATCTTCTGGTTTTTCCGTTGCTTTTCGTCCATTTTTCTACCTCCCGATCCACGATTTCTGCAATCAGTATACACGGAAAACGGAATATTGTCAACCAAAATAATTATAATGGTTAACAATCAGAGGGAAGAAGAACTCCGGCAGGACCGGAGTTCTTGTGCTGCGGAGCGATCGTTTTTCACCGAGGGCTTTTTCGGCGCTCTCGAGGGCAAGCCGATACGGCGGAACGGTTATCTCACAGAGGCCGGAAGTCATCCGCACCGTGCTTGCAGATGGGACAGACGAAATCGGGGGGCAGGACTTCGCCCTCGTAGATGTAGCCGCAGATCGTACAGACCCAGCCTTTTTTCTTCTCGTCAGCTTTGGGCGCGGCGGGCTTGATGCTCTTGTGATAGAAGGAGTAGGTCACCGGTTCCACTTCGGACAGGACGTCTCCGTCGGTGACCTCCGCGATGAACAGGGTATGGGTGTCCAGGTTGATCTGATAGAGGACCTTGGCGGAGATATAGCCGTTGGTCTCAGCCGTCAGATAGATCAGGCCGTTTTCCGAGCGGGCGTACTCGATTTGCTCAAATTTGTCCGCATCCCGGCCGGACTGAAAGCCGAAGTTCTGGTAGGTGGCGAATTTGGAATCCTCGTTAAGGATGGACACGTTGAACACGCCTGTTTTCTGGATGATGTCATGGGTGTAGTTGCCCTTGTTCACGGATATGGTGATCCGGTTGGGGGTGGAGGTCACCTGCATGACGGTGTTGATGATACAGCCGTTGTCCTTTTCGCCGTCTCTGGCGGTGAGAACGAACAGGCCGCAGTTGATCTTGTTCATGATTTTCTTGTTTTTCATGGTTATCGTGTCCTTTCCTTGAAATATGCCAGTACCTGGGCGGCGTTTTCGTCGGGCCGGACCTTATTCATGGCCTTTTCGATCACACCGTCCTCGTCAATGATATAGGTGTCGCGCTCCGTGCCCAGAACTTTCTTGCCGTACATGTTCTTTTCCCGGATCACGTCGTAGAGCTGGTGCACGGCCTTTTCCGGGTCTGCCAGCAGCAGAAAGGGCAGGGCGTACTTTTCGGCGAATTTTCCGTGGGAGGCGGCGGTGTCCTTGCTCACGCCGATGACTTCCGCGCCCAGGGCTTTGATCTGCTCATAGGCGGCGGCAAAGGCCTGGGCCTGACGGGTGCAGCCGGAGGTGTTGTCCTTGGAGTAGAAGTACAGCACCACGGGCTTGCCCCGGAAGCTGCTGAGGGTAACGGGGGTGCCGTCCTTGTCCGGCAGGGTGAAATCCGGCGCCGGTGTTTTTTCCGAAAGCATAGAGGGACCTCCTTTGTCCTTTGAAATCACGCCTTCAGTATATCATAGGCGCCGCCGCCCCGTATACGGTAAATTTAAAAAAGAAAAATAAAAATGTCGATGTCCGGTTTGAACATCGACATTTTTAAAAGATTGGAAATCAACTGAGATTACCGCTCTTATCACAGGAAAGCGTAATGGTATAGTTGCTTGTGCTGACAGTTACACCAAGCGCTCTGTGTCCCATGGTCAGGTTTGCTGTAGCGGTGTTCCCGCTGCGGGAGGCGGTCCTGGACACCACGTACCAGCTGCTGTCGCTGATGCTGACGCTGCAGCTCGCGGTGGTGCAGGTGGCGGAGGTGCCGTTGTACGTAAAGCTGGCTGTCAAAGTGGCGGTCCAGTTTGTACTGCCGTTGGAATCACGATGGGTATAGCTTCTCCCACCGGTAATATTTCCACTTGATCGAGTGATAGAAGGTATCTGAAACACCGTTATCTCAAGTGTTGAACCATCAGCATATGTAATGAGTTGGCTATCAATAGCTTCTGATTCCACGGCAAACGCGTTGGCAGAAAGGCTCATTGCAAGAATAGCAATCATTAGAAAAACAATTATGGTGCGTTTCATGTTGCGTTCATCCCTCTTTTACGGTTCTATAACAGTTCTCTCTATCTCAGTAGTAGTTACGAGAATATCACCGCGCACATCTCTGTATGCGTCGATAACGGCCCAGGTGACCACAGCGGCCCATGACAAAAGGATCACGAGGAGAACGACGGCCACCATAGCTGTAATTTTTCTGCGGATCCTGACGGCCCGCAGGATCTCGGCGGTGCCGGCGCTCTCTACGTAGGAGGCGGCGATGGCCTCCGGGGCGCCAAAATAGGCCATGACCTGTTCTGCGGTGGCGTCGGGATGCTCCTCAAGATACCGGGTGGCGCCGCTGCGCACGTTGTCCATCAGTTCCCGCCGCCGCTTTCCCCCGCAGGGGAGCATACTGCGTATCTGCCGCAGATAGCGGCGCAGCTGACGATCATTCATCCCCATGAGTCTCACCTCTGTCTCGTATGATCTGTAAAACCCCCTGGGTCACAGACTCGTATTCCCGGATCAGATCGGCCAGATAAGCCTTTCCTTCCGGCTCCAGGTGGTAGTAGATGCGGGTCATGCGCTTGCCCACCAGTTCCTTGCGGTCAGAGATATATCCTTGATCCAATAGCTTATACAGAACAGGGTACAACGACCCTTCCTGTGTAGCCAGTCTGCCGCCGCTTCCGCGCTCAAACTCCTGCACAAGCTGATAGCCGTACATATCCTCTTTTTTTAATAGGGCTAAGATCACCAGAGAGGCCACTCCCCGTTGAAAATTTCCCTGTCCGTTTATTGGCGCCAATATCATCACCTGTCATTACGCCTTTATTATAACATAATATACAAATTACACAATACTTTTTTTACAAAAGTATTTATTGACAATATTGAATTCGCTTGGTATTATTATAATATAAACAAAGAGAGTATGGATCGTAAAGGAGGCGCGTTGATATGGATTTTCGAGGAATTTTGTGGCTTGTCTTGTCTTATCTCGGGACGATCCTGGAGTATACAAAATCCATTCTTATTATAATCGTCTGTATTTTGATCATCGTGGAATTCAAAAGGAAGAAGAAAGAAAGGCAGTCGAAAAACGGGGGATCTGACGGATCAGTTTCAGATCAATGAGAAATCGGTTCCCCGGCCCGGCGGCCGGGCTATCAGAAGGGAGAGAAGGCTGCATGAAGAGCAGTTTCCGAGAGAAGATCAAACGTGTTTTCGAAGATCCCCGGGGGCATCTGACCGTCTTCATGATCGCCCAGGCTGTCGCCCTGTTTCTGTTCCCCCTGCTATCCTGGTTCCCCACGCTGATCTGCTGGGTTTTGTACGAGGGGTATCTGTTCTGGCGCAACCGGCAGGAGAAGATCCGCTGGCTTTACGGTGTTTTGTGTCTGGCCTTTCTGGGCCTGCTCATCACGACGCTGATCCATAAATAAGAAATCCAATAAGAAATCCAAAAGCGGCCTCTATCGACGGGGGCCGCTTTTTGTGGTATACTGGCACAAATGACTTTACCGCAGGAGGTGACGCCCATGAAGCGGCTCACGGTGGGGATCCTTGCCCACGTGGACGCAGGCAAGACAACGCTCTCAGAGGGGCTGCTGTACGTCAGCGGCGCCATCCGGAAGCCCGGCAGGGTGGACCACGGGGACGCCTTTCTGGACACCTATGCCCTGGAGCGGGAGCGGGGGATCACCATCTTCTCCAAGCAGGCGGTGATCCCCCTGGACGATATGGAGCTCCTGCTGCTGGACACCCCGGGCCACGTGGATTTTTCCGCGGAGATGGAGCGGACGCTCCAGGTGCTGGACTACGCCATCCTGGTCATCAGCGGCACGGACGGCGTTCAGGCCCACACCCGGACCCTGTGGCAGTTGCTTGGCCGGTATAACGTGCCCACGTTTCTGTTTGTCAACAAGATGGATCTGGTCGGAGCGGACCGGGAGAGCGTGCTTTCCCAGCTCCGGGAGACCCTCTCCGACGGGTGCGTCGACTTTTCCCTGGACCGCTTGGAACTATGGGAGCAGGCCGCCGTCTGCGACGAGGCCCTCTTTGCCCGGTACACGGAGACGGGAGCCCTCTCCGACGAGGATCTGGCAGAAGCGGTGTCCCGGCGGAGCGTGTTTCCCTGCTGCTTCGGTTCTGCCCTGAAGCTGGAAGGGGTGGAGGCGTTTCTGGCGTGTTTTTCCACCTATACGCGCCCGCCCGTTTACCCGGCGTCCTTCGGCGCACGGGTCTATAAGATCAGCCGGGATGACAAAGGCGCACGGCTGACCCATTTGAAGGTCACAGGCGGCAGCCTTGAGGTCAAATCGACTCTGCCCGGCGGGGAATCGCTGGGAAAGATCGAGCAGATCCGGATCTACTCCGGGACGAAATACACCCAGGTCCAGACCGCCCCTGCGGGGACCGTGTGCGCTGTCACGGGACTGACCGGCACCATGCCGGGGGACGTATTCGGCATCGAAGAGCCCGCTCCGGCGCCGCTGCTGGAGCCCGTGCTCACCTACCGGATCCTGCTGCCGGGGGGACAGAACGTCCACGATGCCTTTCTCCGGCTCAAAGAGCTGGAGGAGGAAGATCCCCAGCTCCATATCCTCTGGCAGGAGCGGCTTCGGGAGATCCACGTTCAGCTCATGGGCCGGGTTCAGCTGGATGTTCTCAAAGACCTGATCCGGCAGCGCTTTGCCATGGAGGTGGAATTCTCCCGGGGCAACATTCTCTATAAGGAGACCATCGCCGACACGGTGGAGGGGGTCGGCCACTTTGAGCCCCTGCGCCACTACGCGGAGGTCCATCTGATCCTGTCGCCGCTGGACAGGGGCAGCGGCCTGGTCTTTGACAGCCGGTGCCCGGAGGACGAGTTGGACCGGAACTGGCAGCGGCTGATCCTGACCCATCTGTACGAAAAGACCCATATCGGGGTTCTGACAGGAATGCCCATCACCGATATGCGCATCACCCTTGTCTCGGGCAAAGCCCACGTCAAGCACACCGAGGGAGGAGACTTCCGGCAGGCCACCTACCGGGCCGTGCGCAACGGCCTTATGCAGGCCCGCTGCGTGCTGCTGGAGCCCTGGTACAGCTTTACCCTGGAGGTCCTGACAGAGAACGTGGGTCGGGCCATGAGCGACCTGCAGCAGATGTCCGGCGTTCTGGAGCCGTCGGCGGCTCAGGGGGAAGTTACCCTGCTCACCGGCAGCGCGCCCGTTGCCTGCATCGCCGATTACGCGGCGACGGTCAGCGCCTATACGAAAGGCCGTGGGCGGCTGAGCCTGGCCTTTCAGGGCTATGACGTGTGCCATGACCCGGAGCGGGTGATCGGGGAGGCGGCCTATGACCCCGCCGGCGACGTGGAGAACACGCCGGACTCCGTATTCTGCTATCACGGAGGCGCCGAGATCGTTCCCTGGGACAAGGTCCGGGAGCATATGCACCTGCCCGCGGCCCTGGAGCGGCGTCCGGAGCCTGGAGAGCAGACCCCCAGGGTGATCCGGAAAGCCGTTACCTATTCCGGCACCTACGAGGAGGACAAGGAGCTGCAGCGGATCTTCGAGCGGACTTACGGTCCGGCCAAAGGCACTTTCCTGCCCCGGCGGGAGGAGCGGATCGACTCCACGGAGCAGATGCTGGCGAAAACCGAATGGCTGGACGAGTATCTGCTGGTGGACGGCTACAACGTGATCTTTGCCTGGCCGGAGCTGAGCGCTATGGCAAAGGAGAGTCTGGATCTGGCCCGGCAGTCCCTGATCCGGCTGCTGACCAACTACCAGGGCTTTACCGGGAAAAACGTGATTCTGGTTTTTGACGCCTATAACGTGCCGGGCAGTGAGAGCATAGAAAAGCACGGGGGCCTGTACGTGGTGTATACCCGGCAGTCGGAGATCGCGGA
>ONVR01000048.1 GCA_900321335.1 uncultured Eubacteriales bacterium
CAGCCGGGATTTCTGCGCCATCAGCTCATTTAATGCCTGGGCCGCCTTTCCCGTCTCCTCGGCAGCGGCCCGCATGCCCTCCTCCAGTGTAAGGATCTGCGTTTTGATCTGTTCCATCCGGCCGTCGATCTGACCGATCCGCTCCTGCCGGTCCCGGATCTGGGCGCCAATGCCCTCGTTCTGGCTGTTCTGGCGCTCCAGCTCCTGGCGGATTCGCTCCGCCTGCTGGCGATTGTTGCCCAGATTCGCCTGAAGCACGGCCAACTCGCTGTCCACGCCGGCGCGCACGCTCTCCTGCTGAGAGAGCTGACCACGCAGCTGATCCGCGGCTACGTCTTTTTCCTGCATCTGCCGGGAGAACGCCTCAGATTTCCGGTACAGCTCCTCCAGTTCCTCATTCGTCCGGTCCAGGGTGTCTGCCGTGTCCCGGCAGTTATTCTCCAGCTGCTGGAGCTGGAGCTGGAGCTTTTCCAGCCGGTCCAGCCATACGGAGATCTCCAGACCCCGCAGCTCGTCCCGGAGCACCAGATACTTTTTGGCCACCTCAGACTGTTTTTTCAGGGGCTGGACCTGCAGCTCCAGCTCTGCGATCTTGTCGTTGATCCGCACCAGATTCTCATCCGTGCGCAGCAGGCGGCGCTCTGCCTCCTCTTTTCTGTGGCGGAAGCGGGAGATGCCCGCCGCCTCCTCAAAGATCTCCCGGCGGTCCGTGCTCTTGGCGGACAGGATGGAGTCGATCTTTCCCTGCCCGATGATGCTGTATCCCTCGTGACCCATGCCGGTGTCCATGAGCAGCTCGTTGACGTCCCGCAGACGCACCGACTGCCGGTTGATGTAGTATTCGCTCTCCCCGGAGCGGTAGTAGCGCCGGGTGATCATGACCTCGGTGTTGTCCATGTCAAAAAAGCGCCGGGAGTTGTCAAAGATCAGGGACACCTCCGCAAAGCCCATAGGGCCCCGCTTCTGGGTGCCGCCGAAGATCACGTCCTCCATTTTGCCGCCCCGAAGGGCCTTGGAGGACTGCTCACCCGTGACCCACAGCACCGCGTCCGAGATGTTGGACTTGCCGCTACCGTTGGGGCCCACAATGGCCGTAACCGGTTTGTCAAAGGTCAGCCGCGTCTTCTCCGGAAAGGATTTGAATCCCTGGATCTCCAACGCTTTCAGATACATTTCCGCCTCACCTCCCCGTTGTGGAATGGAACCGGGGTCCGGGCGGTCTGCCGCCGCCGTTTCACCCCGTATACGATCGCGTTAGAATTAAAACATTATAGCGTAATTTTCCTTACATTTCAACGCCTGCCAGACGGATTTCCCCGTCTGCCGAGGCCTTTTCCTCAACTTTTATCCGTTTCAGACCAAAGGCCCGGGCCAGCGCCGTCAGATTACGGCGCTTCTGCCCCACCATCAGGGACGTTCTGCCCTTGTATACCCACAGGGTAATCTCCTCCGGCAGGCGCTTTCCCTCCAGAAGGGCGCAGGCCCGCTCATAATAGATCCGGCTGTAAACCAGCTCCCCGAAAGCCGGGTGATAGGCGCCCCCTGCGGCCGCCCCGCCGGAGAGCTCCGCCGTGGGATTCAGTCCCAGCCGGATCACCGGGATCCCCGCCTCCGCAAACAGGGGCACCAGCGCCGCGCACAGCGCCACGGCCTGATCCACCGTATGTTCGGCGTATTGTCCCGCCCGCCACAGCTCGTAGAGCCTCGTGTCCCGCAGGATCACCGTGGGATAGATCCGCACCCCGTCCGGGGCGAGCCGGATCAGCTCTTTTGCCGTCTGCAGAGAGCGCTCCCGGCTGTCTCCCGGCAGGCCCGTCATCATCTGCAGAATCAGGGAAAAGCCATCAGCCTTCAGTTTTTCGGCGGCGCGCACCGTATCGGCGGCGGTATGTCCCCGCTCCGACAGGCGCAGCACCTCGTCGCACATGGACTGACAGCCCAGCTCTACGGTTTTCACCCCGAAGTGTTTCAGCCGCCGGAGCGCCGCCTCGTCCACGCAGTCCGGTCGGGTGGACAGGCGCAGACTGTTGCCGGG
>ONVR01000105.1 GCA_900321335.1 uncultured Eubacteriales bacterium
CCCGCCGACGTGGGGGAATCCGCCGCCTCCCGGATCAACTCCCTGAACATCTTCCACGGGGACAACATCGTCCACACCATCGCCCTGAACATGCAGATCGACGCCATGGACAATCTCAACGTGCTGCTCAAGACCAGAGCCGTGGAGATCACCCCGGAGGGGATGGTGGTGGAGAATGCCGCCGGGCGGCAGCTGCTCCGGGCGGACACCGTGATCTACGCCGCGGGCCAGCGGCCCCTGAAGGAGGAGTCCCTGGCCCTCAACGACTGCGCCCCGGAGTTTTACGCCATCGGCGACTGCGTGACCCCGAAAAACATCTTCGCCGCCACCCAGAGCGCCTATCAGATCGCAAAGGACATCGGCAGATACTAAAAAGCGCAAAGCGCCCGGACGGTTTTCGAACAACCGTCCGGGCGCTTTTTTTCTTCTTCTCACAGCAGGCGGGTGCCCTCCACCATCTGCAGATACTGGCGGTACAGGGGGTACTGGGTGTTCTCCGGCGTCTCCGGGAACATGCGGACGGGGGCCTGGGCCGCCGGGACCCACTGGGCCCGGTCCACCTCCCCGGAGAGGATGAAGTCCGCCTTTTTCACAAAGCCGATAAAGCCGTGCATGAGTTGCTCCCGGAGGGAGAACCAGAAGGTGCCGCCGTATTCCAGCCGCTCCAGCTCCAGCCCCAGCTCCTCCCGGACCTCCCGGAAGGCGGTCTGCTCCGCCGTCTCCCCGGGGGTGATAAAGCCCGCCACGTAGGACCAGTACTCGTCGGACAGATAGCTCTGGCGGAGCATGGCGATCTCCCGGAACTCGTTGGCGACCAGCACGATCACGCAGCTGGCAAAGCTGTCAAACCAGTACTGACCGCAGTCGTCGCAGTAGGGGACAAGGCCGTCGTCCCCGGCGGGGCGTGGCGTGAGCTTCCGGCCGCATCGGGGGCAGTATAGATAGCGCATGGGGCAAACCCTCTTTCTCGTGTTTTCCGATGGGTCAAGCATAGCACAGGACCGGCCAAAACACAACGGTTTTGTCAGTCCCAGACGATCCCGGCGGCGGCCCGGAGAAACCGGTCGGCGCAGGCGGGCAGCCGCTCCGGCGCGTACACCAGCTTCACCGGCAGGGTGTCCTCCAGGGGGTAAAAGCCGTAAGCGGCGTTGCCCACGGCGCTGTCCCAGGCGGTAAAGAACATCACGCCGGCGCCTCTGGCCACGTCGAAAAGGGCCTGGGTGATGTGGCCCTTGTTGGTGATCCGGGGGGTCAGGCCCCGGCGGGCGCAGACGGACTGGATAACGGCGCCGACGCGCTTTTCGATGTCCCGGTCGTACAGCAGAAAGCCCGCCCCGGTGAGCTGCTCCAGGGTCACGGGCCGGTCAAAGCGATCCCGGGCGTAGAGGATCCCCGTGGCCGTCCGGGTCAGAAAAAGGGAGTCCAGCCCCGGCGTGCCCGGGGCGTAAAAATCGTGGGAGATGACCATATCCAGCGTGCCGCTCTGCAGGCCCAGCAGCAGATCCGAGAGCTTGCGCGCCTCCAGGATCAGCTTGCCGTCGGGTACGGCGTCGGCAAAGCACGCCTCCAGCCGGCCGGCGAAAAAGGCCGGGTTCCAGGTCTCCGGGCAGCCCAGACGCAGGGTCTTGCCCCGGAGGCTCTTGCCCTGCTCCAGCTGCTCCCGGAGCAGATCGTACGCCCGGCGGACGGTCCGGACGAAATCCCGGAACTGCTCCCCCGCCGCCGTGAGATACAGGGTGTTGCCGCTCTGGAGAAACAGCTCCGCCCCCAGCTCCTGCTCCAGCTTGGAGATGCTCTTGCTGATGGCCGGCTGGGAGATGTACAGGGTGTTGGCCGCCTTGGAAAAGCTCATGGCCTGGCACACCGCCTCGAAGCACCGGATCTGGTTGAGGGTCATGGGATCACCGCCTATAACTTTATAGTTATAAATATTTTACCATAATTGTATTGGAACTTCAAGGGCCCGGCGGCTACAATGGAAGTACCAAAACAATAAAGGTGGGAAAGCGCTATGATCAATACGAAGCACCAAATCGAATTCGCACCGGAAAAGTGCGTGGGATGTCAGATCTGCTACAAGTCCTGCTTTGTGGACGTGATCCGTTGGGACGCGGCGGCAAAGAAGCCCGTCTTCCAGTACGTGGAGGACTGTGAGCACTGCTTCCTGTGCATGGCCCTGTGCAAAAAGGAGGCCATCCGGGTCATCCCGAACTACGAAAGCGAGCATATGCTCCAGTCCTTTGAGAAGTACAGGTGAGGTGAGAGGCTATGACGAATTATAAGAGAGAATCCTGTGACGTTCTGATCCTGGGCGGCGGCATCGGCGGTCTGAGCTGCGCCGTTTCCGTCAAGGAGCACAATCCCGACGCGGACGTGCTGGTGGTGGAGAAAAACTTTGCCGGCTACGCCGGAAAGGCCAACCGGGGCGGCGGCGTGCTGCAGTACTTCCCGGACCGGGTGGATCCCTGGGGCTTTGCCGTGTTCCACGCCAAGAACATCGGCGCCGACTTCACCGATCAGGTGCTCATGGCCCGCTATGTGTCCCAGAACAGCGCCATGATCGACAAGCTGGAATCCTGGGGCGTCAATATCCCCCGCAATCCCGACGGCAGTCTCAACGTCATGCCCACCGGGCCCATGACCGCCATGATCTGCGTGGATCTGGACATCACCGTAAAAGTGCGCCGCACCGCGGAGAAAAAGGGCGTGCGCTTTCTGGACAAGACCGTGATGGCCGATCTGCTGGGGGACGCCTCCGGCGTCACCGGCGCCGTGGTCTTTTCCGTTCTGGACGGCGCCGTGACGGCCATCAGCGCCAAAAAGGTGGTGCTTGCCACCGGCAGCCAGGACTACCGCATCGGCTCCATGTGGGGCTCCGGCCGGGGCGACGGCATTCTGGCCGCCTACCGCCTGGGGGCCGAGATGCGCAACACCGAGTTCGGCAACTTTGCCCAGCTGGCCCGGTACCGCAGCCATAACGAGGTGGTCTTCGGCGAGAACTTCATGTACAACGCCAAGGGCGAGCATATCACCAAAAACTTCCAGCAGCACCGGGAGACGGACATCTCCAGCAAGGCCATCCGGGAGTGGTACACCCAGATCAAATCCGGCAGTGGACCGGTCCACCTGGAGTTCGGCCAGGAGCAGGGGGGCGACGACGCCATGGAGCGCCAGTGGGACCGCCCCTACGGCAAGAAGTTCCGCATGCTCAACGACGAGACGGCCCGCAGCGTGGACACGGATCTGGAGGTGGCCCCTCTGTTCATCGGTGAGCAGAGCCCCATCAAGGTCAACCACAACATGAAGACCACCGTAGAGGGCCTGTACGCCATCGGCGACTGCAGCTACTGCGGCTCCGGTCTGGCCGGCGCCGTACCCGCGCCTCCGGGACGCAACCGGGGCTCCGGCATCCTCAACGCCGTGTTCGCGGCCCTGGAGTGTGCCAATGAGGTGGGGCAGGCGGACCTGTCCGGCGCGCTGCCGGCGCTGTCCGAGACCCAGATCGACGCTGCCGCCGCCCGGATCACCGCGCCCATGGAGCGCGCCGAGGGCGTCCGGCCCGAGGACGTGATCGAGCTGGTCCAGAAGGCCATGGGCCCCGTGGAGCAGTCCGTCATCATGCACGCCGACAGAATGGTCAAGGCCATGACCTTCGTGGAGCAGGCCAAAGCCCTTCTGCCCAAAATGCGGGCCCGTGACCTGCACGAGAGCATGAAATGCATCGAGGCCGAGGCCATGGTGCTCTCCGCGGAGATGCACTACCGGGCGTCCATGATGCGCAAGGAGTCCCGGGGCTGGTTCCTGCGGGAGGACTACCCCGAGCAGGACAACGTCAACTGGGAGAAATACATCGTCGTCAAAAACGTCAACGGAGAGATGACCCTGACCACCGAGCCGGTGGACACCGCGGGCTGGATCTACACGCCGGAGCACCTGGTGGCCGTCAGCGACGCCGTGAAAAACGGCCCCCTGAACAAGTACTACCGGCGGGAGATGGTGGCCCCCGATCCCCGGCGCTATGCCGTGGCGGCCGCACCCGCTGACCCGGAAAAGGGCCTGGCCCCCTGGGATCTGAACAAGCTCTTTGATCCGGGCTATCTGGATCTGGAGGCCGGCTTCTGCCAGATGCCCGACGGCGGCGCCATGCTGGCCAACCTTACGGATATGCCCAACGTGACCCCGGAGATGTTCGACTTCTGGTTTGCCTGGCACGGCCTGGAGGAGGGCCGGTACACCATCTGGGACCGGGAGGATCACTACAGCGCCGTCAGCCGCAACCCGGAGCGGGGCAACGACAAGTCCCTGTCCATGAAGGAGCGCTACTGGGACACCACCCACGACGTGTTCGAGGACTGCGGCCTGGGCCCCGAGCGGATCGTCATCGGCTTCCGCAACCCGGCGGACATCGGCTTCGATCCCGAAAAGCTCAAGGACTTCAAGGGCACCATCGTCTGCTCCGGCGGGGAGCAGGCCCCGGTGATCATGTGCCACTTCCTGCGGCCCAAGGCCGACGGACAGGGCTATGAGCTGCGCAGCCGCTTCTGGTTCGGCTATCACGTGGTAAACGGCAAGCCCGAAAAGCTGCTGCCCGACGGGGTGCAGTTCCCCCTGATGGCGGTGCAGGCGCTGCTGGCCCATAACATCAAGGAGTTTACAAACCTGGCGGCGATCCTGCCGGAGGTTTACGCGGAGTTCATCGACAGCTTTCGCTGAAACGCCTTCCCCGTAAAGAGAGAGGAACAGAGCCCGGAGGCGGCAGAGTTTTCTGCCGCCTCCGGGCGTTTTTTCAGGCGGAGCGGGGCGGGTAAATCTCTTGTATTTTCTGTAAAAGAATGATAGAATACAAGGACACAGAATCCCTGCCAAATACGTGTCCGGGGAGGTGAGCCCGTGAAGCTGAGCATGTGGATTCTCAACAGCGAACTGTCCCGGAAATACGCCACGATCCCCCTGATCCTGGACGGGGA
>ONVR01000017.1 GCA_900321335.1 uncultured Eubacteriales bacterium
CAGGTCAAGAACCCGCACAGTTTTCTCCGGCTGCAGGCGGCAAAAGGCAATGGCGCGCTCTGCCAGCACTTCCGTGTCCACCCGGGGAATCAGCACGTCCCGGGTGACCTTCATGGGCAAGCCGTAGAATTCCCAAGAGCCGGTAATATACGCCACCGGCTCACCCCGGAGCCGGCGCCGGAGCATGGCCTTCACCGTATCAAGATACGTCTCGTCCGTCACATACATGCGGCTGTCCCGCAAAAAAGCCATCACTGACTTTTCACAGGCGGCCGAACAGATCAGCCGCGCCTCCAGATCGGACTGCTCGATTTTCTGATCCCGCAGGATCTTTCGCGTCTTGATGTAAATATCCCCGTAAGTATTCAGCGCGTTCACCAGGCGTCCTCTCCCGCTGTTTCCGGTATCACGCGCTTCATGGCCGCAATGGCCACCTCCAGCATGCTGTCGTCCGGCTCCGCCGTTGTCAGGTGCTGCAGAGCTTTGCCGGGAGCGGAGGCGATGCGGGTGGCCCAGTTGTCCGATCTTCCGGCCCATTTGATGATCTCATAGCTGATGCCTACCACAACAGGCAGCAGCAGGATCCGGATGAGCATCCGGACGAGCATATTGGACCAGGAGAACACAGAGTATACCAGGATACTGACGATCATCACGATAAAAATGAAGCTGGTCCCGCAGCGGGGATGGAACCGGGACTGTTTTCTGCAGTTCTCCACCGTCAGCTCCAGGCCGTGTTCATAGCAGAAGATGGTCTTGTGCTCTGCGCCGTGATACATCCAGACGCGCTTGATCTCCTTGAGTTTTGTAGCCAGGAACATATACCCCAGGAAGATCGCAATGCGCACCACACCCTCCAGCAGGTTCCGCAGCACGCGGCTTTGGAGTACACCGTCCAGAAACCCGACCAGCACCGTTGGCAGGATGATAAAAAGTCCCACTGCCAGGGCGATGCCCAGCACAACGGCAATGCCGATGATGAGCTTGTCCGCCGTTTCCGAACTGAAATGCTCCATGATCCACTTGTCCAGCTTGCCGGGTTCCTCCTGCTCCTCCTCGGGCTGCTGTTCCGCCGAGTAGGTCAGGGCCTTGACCCCGTTGACCATGGATCCCAGAAAATTCACCGTACCGCGGATCAAAGGCCATCCGAGAATGGGATACCGGTCCTTGATGAATTTCAGTTCATCCTCTTTTACCGTGATCCCCTCTGCCGTGCGCACGGCAATGGCCTGCTTCCGGGGTCCACGCATCATAATGCCCTCGATGAGCGCCTGGCCGCCGATTGACGTGCGGAAGGCCGGGCACTGCTTCTGCTGATTTGCCATACTTCCTCCGAATGCTGTTTTGTTTATTCCGCCCGGATATCGCTGCTCACCGGCAGGCGCACGATGGCATTCAGGCCGCCGTCCGGCGCGTTTTCAAGGGTCAGCGTACCGCCGTGGTATTTGACGATCTCGTCACAGACCGCAAGGCCTATGCCGCTGCCGCGCTCCTTGGAGTTGCTGCCCTTGTAGAATTTCTTTTTTACGTGCTCCAGTTCATCCTCGGCAATGCCGGGACCATAGTCCCGGACGCCGATGGCGATGTAATCGCCCTCGTTGTTGACCGTGACGCTGATCTTTTTCCCCTCCCTGCCGTACTTGGCAGCATTGTCAAAGAGGTTCAGAAACACCTGCTTGAGCCGGTTGGCGTCACCGGGGATCAGGGGCAGTTCCTCCAGATAGGGCTCATACTCCAGGTCGATATCGTCCTGCTTGAGAAGCTCCTGATAGGTAAAGATGGAGTCTTCCAGTTCCGCCACAATGTCGATCTGCTCGATCTTCAGGGTGAACCGCCCATCCTCGATCCTGGTAAATTCCAGAAGTTCCTCCACCATTTTGGTCAGGCGGCGTGCCTCCTTGAGAATGATCCCCACGCCCCGGCGGGACTCCTCGTCGAGCTGGTCGTTGTAGATCAGCGTCTCGCTCCAGCCTGTAATGGCCGTCAGCGGTGTGCGAAGCTCGTGAGAGACGGAGGAAACAAACTCCGTCTGGACCTTGTCCGACTGGGCGATCTTCATGCTCATCTCATTGATGGAGGAGACCATCTCCCCCATCTCGTCGTGGTAGGTCTTATCGATCTGGATCCCATAGCTGCCCTCGGCAATCCGCTTGGCAGCGCTGGTGATCTCCCCCACGGGTTCGATGATGGAGTGCACCACCATCATGCACAGCAGAATAATGCCCGCGGCAACCAGGGCTGCAATACCCATCATGGCCGCCGTGGCCATCATGATCTGTCTGTCAACGGTTTTCAGGCTCGTCACATAGCGCATCACACCCACGATCGTATCATCGCTGTTGACGATGGGCGCGGACACGGACATCACGTGCTCTCCCGTTGTGTTCTCCCCGTCCCAGGTGGTAATGGATCGTCTGCTGATGGACTCCGCCACGTCCGGCGTGCCCGGCGTTGAGCCGGCGGTGATGCCGCTGGTGGAGACGATCACCCGTCCGTCTGTCCCGAGAAACTGAAGCAGCAGCCTGCCGCTGTCCTCAAAGGTCTGCGTATAGCGGTAGGCGCTGGTGTAGAACTCCGCTGAGGTTTTCGTAATGTAATTTGCGAAAAAGTCAACGGCGGTTTTGGCCTTCGCCTCCAAACCGCCCCGGACGGTCGAGTAAAAGTAGTTGGAAATCACCACGGAAAAGGTGATCACCAGAGCAAGCAGGATCACCAGGGAAATCAGTATACTGTTTCGCAGCCACCGCTGGCGCATGCCCCTTGAAAGGTGACGCCGGCGCTGTGCGTTGGTTTTTGCCTGTACCGCAGGCTTGATTACATTCCCCACTTATACCCGAATCCCCAAACTGTCGTGATATAGGTCGGATTGGTCGAGTCGTCCTCGATCTTGATCCGCAGTCTTCTGATGTTGACGTCGACGATTTTCAACTCGCCGAAGTAGTCCCGGCCCCACACGGTATTGAGAATATCCTCCCGGGACAGGGCCTTTCCGGGATTGTCCATAAACATCTTCATAATGGAGTACTCCACCTGTGTCAGACGGATCCGCTGGCCGTTCTTCTCCAGCGTCCTGTTGCGGGTGTTGAGCTTGAAGGGGCCCTGAATGATCTCCCCCGTGTCCGACTCCTGGTCGTCGTCGCCCAAGCGGCGGTACAGGGCATCCACACGGGCGGTGAGCTCCGCCGGAGAAAAGGGCTTTGTCACATAGTCGTCCGCTCCCGTCATCAGCCCCGTGACCTTGTCCATCTCCTGGGTCCGGGCCGAGAGCATAATGATGCCGATCTTCTGGTTTGTGGCGCGAATCCTGCGGCAAACCTCAAACCCGTCGATATCCGGCAGCATAATGTCCAGAAGGGCTACGCCGATATCCGGGTTCTCCCGGAGCCGCTCCAGCGCCTCCATGCCCGTCCCCGCCTCGATGGGCTCATAGCCCACCCGGCGCAGGTTAATGACCACGAAGCTTCTGATGCTCGTCTCGTCTTCCAAAACAAGTACTTTTTTCATGGGTTTCCTCCAGCTTTCACCGCAGGTGATCCTGCGGTAGTTTGTCTTTCCTTACGCGATCCCGTTTGTCCAGTCCGTACCGATCAGCTCAAAATTCTGCGTCACGTACTCCTGACTGACGGGCATATCTGTCTGTTGCGACAGGATCCGGGCGGCATAGATACTGGTCCCCGCGTTTTTCAGGACAAAGCACCCCTCCGTCTGGGACCGCTCCATCCGGTTGTCTCCCGTCAGGGTATAGACGGCAAGGAAGTCCTCGATCCGCGCCGCCTCTCCCTCGCCGGTGATCTTCGAGAAGATAATGGTGCGCTCGCCCGACACGGAGTCCTCCCGGCGGATGGTCAGATTGTTCTCCCAGGCATCCGGCAGCCGCAAAAACCAGCCGTCGGAATAGTTGTGATAGGTCGTCAGCGCCTTCTCGCTGGCGCCGTTTTTCCGGTAAGCGCGCCAGTCGATGACCCGGTACACCGTCTCGCTCTGGGCCGGAAGCTCCCGGGGCTGAGGCACCTCCACGATGCCGTCGCCGTTGATATCCATACTGTACACGCTGGTATAAGCCCGCAGCGTGCTCTCGCTTCTTCTGCCGTCATCACCCAGTGTGACGTTGAGTAGCTCACCCGGCTTTTCCGACACGAGGATATCGGTGATCAGGCCTCCGTCTGCGTACTCGCTGTCAACGAACACAGCCTGTCTGTTCTCCAGCAGCTTTCCCTGTTTGATGCTGACGATGGTGGTCACGCCCTCGCTGAGTCTGGCTGTGGCCGAGGTGATCTCGCCGTCCTGCATCAGGCTGTAAGCCTCTACCTCCGGCGCTCCCTCCTCCGGCGCAGAACGGTACACAATGACGTTTTTTCCGCTCTCTGCGTTGAGATCTGCCAGGGAGTATTTTTCATAGTTCGTGCTCAGAAGCGGTGAAATCTGAAAATCCCGGACGGAATAGATGGTCAGCAGCCTTACGGACGCGCTCATCTGCCAGCCCACCACCATCTCTTTGACGCCGTCGTCGTCCATGTCCACGTAGTTGACGCTTTCAATCGCCGTACCGTCCCCCTCAATGACGGCGGCACAGTCGTATTTGCCGTCCCGGACCTGAAAAATCCTGATGTTCAGCGACCGCTCTCCGCTGCTGGTGAAAAAGCCAACCGCCTCATCCGTGCCGTCGCCGTTGAGATCCTGCAGCTGGACGGCCTGGCGGTTGCTTCCGGACAGGGGCGCCGAATACTCGGCCCCGGACTCAAGAATGTCGTTGATCTGCTTTTGCAAATCCATATACTCCCGGGACCCCTGGGGCAGCGCGTAGAGTTCCTCGGCGCTGGACACAAACAGGCAGCCGCTGCAGGAAAAAACCATACAGACAGCCAGCAGGATAACCAGCATCTGTTTTCTTCTCATACGGCGGCTCCTTTCCCCCATCTTGTTGCCGTCGGGCACGCGGACCACAAAATCGGCAACAGGCGGTTTTTTACACTTACATTTCATTATAGCACATTGAATACAAAAATGGTAGCTTTTTCTTACGTTTTCCGATATAATTTCCTCTGACATATTTCTGCGTCTCCTGCCGTCAGCAGGGAGGGGACAGAAACGGAGCGATCATCTTTGCAGTTGTTTTACACAAGCTTTCAAGGCAGCGGCCACGACGCCGCGTACAGCCTGCTGGCCTACGCCGTAAAAAAGGAATACGCCATAGATCTTCCGGCACTGGAAAAGACGCCGGGAGGAAAGCCTTTCTTCCCTGGCAGAAAGGAGATCCACTTTTCCCTGAGCCACACAAGGGGCTATGCCCTGTGCGCTCTGTCCCGGGAAAACGTGGGCTGCGACATGGAAACGGTGACCCGCCCCGTCGGGGACGCCCTCCGTCTGCGGGTCTGCACGTCTGAGCAGCTTGCCGCTTTTGATTTTTTCACCCTCTGGACGCTGAAGGAGAGCTTCATCAAATATACAGGCCGGCTGGACCGTCCCATCCGTGAGATCTGTTTTACCCGGGACGGGGATACGATCCGCATCCCGGAAAGCCGACTGCACTGCGCCGTTTACGATCTGTACCCGTGCCGTGCCGCCGTGGTGGGGGCGGAAACACCGCCGGAGACCTGTATTTACGTGCCGCCGGAGGCGCTGGTCGATTTTCCCACCGTATAACGTCAAGAGAGCCGCCGACAGCACCGGCGGCTCTCTTTTTATGCCTGTCCATACCGTTTGTCCAGAATCCCGACGATTTCCCCAAGGGCGCCGTCGGCGGCGGAGCACACCACCGTCGGTCCGGCGCAAAGCACCGCCGGGTTGGCGTCAGCCGGTGCAAAGCTCTCCCGCGCCTCGGCCATCATAGGCAGATCGTTCCGGCCGTCCCCGGCGCAGTACAGATGCTCCGCTTTCAGACCGAGTATGGAAAGCAGGCGCCGCACCCCCGACGCCTTGGACACCCCTGCCGCCGCCACGTCCACAATGCCGCCGGAGATATAGGCCTCATATTTGCCCCGCCACCGGCTCTCCAGATACCGCAGGATCTCATGGACCGCTGCGTCCTCTGTCCGGATGGTATCCGTAAACAGGGCGAACTTGGTCGCCTGATCGATTTGCTCCAGTGCGGCCGTCCGGGGCGTCTCCTCCATACGGGCCAGATGTTCCTCTACACCCCGGTTGCAGCGGGGCACGAAAATATCAAAGCCATGGTGGATCTCCACGCCGATCCTCGGGAAACGCGCCATCAACTCGGCCACGTCCGTCTGAAAGTCCCGGGGCAGTCCGGCCTCATACACCACGGTATCCGTCCGGGGATCAAACAGAGCCGCCCCGTTGCTCAGCACCACAGGCGCGTTGACGGTCAGCAGGTGCCGGATGGAACGAAAGCTCCGCAGATCCCGGCCTGTGGCTAAGGTAAACCGGCCGCCGTTTTTCATAAAATATTCCAGCGCCAGGAGGTTTCGCTCCGGCACCCGGGCCATGTTCTCCGGCCGGAGGGTATTGTCAAAATCCGCCGCCAGCAGAACGCCGTCAAATTTACCCATGCCGCTCCCTCCTCATCTGTGTGATCCGTGAAACCATTGTACCGAATTCTCTTGCTTTGCGCAAGCCCTGCCCCGGGGCAGCCGAAAACACCGGGAGGTTGTTTCTGAAACGATAAAACGCGATTTTTCGCTCCGCTGATTCGTCATTTTTCCCGTTCCCGTCTTGACAAATACAATCAGTGAAGTATAATATAGAAAAATAAATAGAATGACTCGTTTGGGAAATACTCTGCGTAATTTTTTTAAATTAGACAGAGTATTTTTGGCAATTGCAATTTTTTCTTTACTTAGCTAAATCACTGCAGTACTTCTGTGAACAACGACCGGAAACGGTCTGTTCAAAATACACATTCATTTTTCTATAAGGAGGAAAAAAAATGAAGAAGCTCTTAGCACTGCTTCTCGCTGTTGCCATGGTGCTCAGTCTGGCCGCCTGCGGCGGATCCAAAAATGACACCGCTGACAACAGCGAACCCGTAATCGAGGAAAACACCTCTTCCGAGACTACGGAACCCACCGACGCCACCGAGCCCACTGAAACGGGCGACGAGGGCGGCTATGAGGGCTACGTCAGCGAGCTCGTTGACGGTGCCTACGCCCGCGGCGACGATGAGGAGATCTACAACTCCATCTACGGCGAGTTCTGCGAACTGATGGAGCAGGCCAGAAATGCCGAGTCCAACGACGAGCGTTTCGTTATCGAGGCCAAGGCTGAGGCCGTCCTGCTGGACACCGCCACCATGATCCCCAACACCACCCAGGGCGGTGCCTACACCCTCTCTCGTGTTGCGCCCCGTACCATCCCCTACGTGCAGTGGGGCAACGATGACGACCGCTGGCACGGCATGGTCATCTCCGATGAGTTCCTGACTCCTGACGAGCGCGCTGACCTGCTGGATATGTGGGCCAAGGCTATGGCCGGCGAGGGCGAGTATGATCCCGCCGCTTACCTGACCGAGAAGGGCCACACCCTGCTGACGGAGTACGACTACTCCTTCCAGACTCCCCCTGTAACGCTGGACTGGCTGAACACCGCTTCTCAGTCCGACACCGAGATCACCGTTCAGACCGTTGAAGGTCTGGTCGAGTATGACAACCTGGGCAACCTGCAGCCCAAGCTGGCTGAGTCCTGGGAAGTTTCCGAGGACGGTCTGACCTACACCTTCCACCTGCGCCAGGGCGTGAAGTGGTACACCGCTGAGGGTACCGAGTACGCTGAAGTGACCGCTAACGACTTCGTGGCCGCCATGCATCACATGCTCGATGCCGGCGCCGGCCTGGAGTACCTGTGCGGTGCCGGCAACGCCGAGATCGTCGGTGTTGACGACTACCTGTACAACGGCGGCTCCTTTGATAACGTGGGCGTCAAGGCTGTTGACGACTACACCCTGCAGTACACCACTGCCAAGAAGGTTCCCTTCTTCATGACCATGCTCACCTACTCCATCTTCCTGCCCATGTGCGAGTCCTTCTTCGAGGCTAACGGCGGCGTGTTCGGCAGAGAAGAGTTTGCTGAGCGCGTTCTGGATACCGACACCTACAAGTTCGGCTCCAACACCGACGTTTCTTCTCAGGTTTACTGCGGTCCCTTCCTGCTGCAGAAGCTGCAGGCGGACTCCGAGATCCTCTGCGTCAAGAACCCCAACTACTACGACGCTGAGAACGTTACCCTGGACTCCATCAAGTGGGTCTATGACAACGGCGAGAACCCCGACGCCACCTACAACGACGCCCTCAACGGCGTGTATACCGGCGTGATCCTGGGCAAGGCTTCCGGCCTGCTGGACAAGGCCAAGGCCGACGGCAACTTCGACAAGTATGCCTACATCTCTGATACCACCTCCACTTCTTACTTCGGCGGTCTGAACGTCAACCGCGGCACCTTCACGCTGGATTCCGGCGCCTGCGCCAGCAGCAAGACCGAGCAGCAGAAGGCTGACACCGTCACCGCTCTGAACAACAAGAACTTCCGCAAGGCTATGCAGCACGCCTTCGACAAGAAGACCCAGAACGCTGTATCCCGCGGCGAGGAGCTGGCTGAGACCAACCTGCGCAACATGTACACGCACCCCGAGTTCGTGAAGCTGGAGAACGACTTCACCGACGCTGACGGCCACACCTTTGCTGCTGGCACTCTGTACGGCGAGATCGTCCAGTACTACTGCGATCAGATCGGCTGCAAGGTCAACGTAAAGGATGGCGTTGACGGCTGGTTCAATCCCGACGCTGCCAAGGAGTACCTGGCTGCCGCCAAGGAAGAACTGGGCGACGTTGTTTCTTGGCCTATCGTCATCGACGTTGTTTACTACTCTGCCAACGACATCCAGACCGGTCAGGCCAATGCCTACAAGGCCGGCATCGAGGATACCCTCGGCACCGACAACGTGGTTGTCAACCTCATCGAGGCCACCACGCCCGAGGACTTCTATGCCTGCGGCTACCGTGCTGCTAACGGCGAGGCCGGCAACTTCGATATGTTCTACGGTTCCGGCTGGGGCCCCGACTACGGCGATCCCTGCACCTACCTGAACACCTTCGATTACTCTGTTGACGGCTACATGCTGAAGGTTGAGGGTCTGTTCTAAGCAACGATCTTAAACACCGATCATCCTCCGCGCTGACAGAGGACCTCCGTCCTCTGTCCGTGTGGACGGGTCCACCGCAGATCCTGCGGATCTTCCCAAAGGGTCTGCGGTGTTTTCGTAATCTTCTCCCCGGCACCCCTTGCTACAGTGGAGGAAAGCTAAGCTCTTTTCTCAAACAGGGGTCAATCCTTGTGAGAACGGAGCTTAGCTTTTCTCTCATGAGACTACGCAGAAAAGGAGGCTGTCATGCAGGCAGACCCGTCAGGGACCTGTACTGCAATGTTCGAACGATGCTATGAAAAAATACATGCTCAAGCGCATCCTGTTCTCGATCTTCTCCTTGCTGGTCGTCGTCATGGTGGTCATGCTTCTAGTCTATACCGCCATCAACCGAAACGTAATATTCCAGCAGGACGATGTTTGGAACAAGCGAAGCAATAATGACAAGGCCATGTATGAATACGCCCAGTACCAGAAGTACGGGTATCTGGAGTACGTGGACTATTCCAGCTTTGTCAAGCTGAAATACATGGAGCTGTACGGCAGCGACTATGAGACCCAGCAGGATTTCATCACCGACCGTACCTGTATCCAGAAAGAAGACTACAAGGACAACCCCTCCGTCAAGGAGTTTGCCCAGAAATACTCGGCTCAGGGCTACAAGATCAAGTACCTTGCCCCTGCCAAGTTCAAATCCGGCAAGCTCAAAACCGGCGGTTCCGCCTATCTGGTCGCCGTTCACGAGCTGCCAGTGACGAGCCGTCTGCTCAACTATATCAAGGGATTCTTTACCGTTGAGACCACCAACAGCGTCAAGGATGAGACGCTCACCGACCGGTATATCCGTTTTGAAAAGGACCCATACTCCAAACTCTTTGCGGTGGTGGGATCGGGTACGCTGCATAAGTATCTGCTGTACTTTGACGGCCGCTTCCCCTTCATCCACCAGAACTTCATCCACCTGAACCTGGGTACTTCCTACACCACCTACCGTGGACAGGAGATCACTTCCGTCATCAGTACACCCACGGGAGCCATGAAATCCTTTAAGCAGCAGTACCCCACCAAAATCGGAACTGACGAGTACGTGGAAACAGCAATCAACTTCCACTCTCTTACCTATAACCCCTCCACTCCCAGCGCCTCGGACCTGGAGCAGTTCCCGGACCGCTATTCGGCTTATTCCTACCATATGCAGGGCTTCTCCATGCTGGAGAACTCCTTTGTCATCGGTATCATCTCTCTGGTCATCGCCTACGCACTGGGCCTGCCCTTGGGTATCCTCATGGCACGGCGGAAGGACGGGCTGGCCGATAAGCTGGGCAACGCGTACATCATCTTTATCATGTCCGTTCCCTCTCTGGCCTACATCTTCCTCTTTGCGGCCATCGGCACCAAGCTCTTCGGTCTGCCGTATAAGTTTGCCAACGCCCAGGTCAAGATCCTGGCCTACGTGCTGCCCACCATTTCACTGGCGCTGCCCTCCATCGGCAGTCTGATGAAGTGGATGCGCCGGTATATGATCGATCAGATGAACTCCGACTACGTGAAATTTGCCCGGGCCGAGGGTCTGTCTGAGAAGGAGATCTACCGGATCCATATCTCCCGCAATGCCCTGATCTATCTGGTTCACGGCATTCCCTCCAACATTCTGGCATGTCTCACCGGCGCCATCATCACCGAGCGCGTTTACGGCGTTCCCGGTGTCGGCAACCTGCTGACCACTGCCATCAACAAACACGACAACGGCGTCATCGTGGCCTGCACGGTCTTCTATACCTCCCTTTCCATCATCTCTCTGATCCTGGGCGACCTGCTGCTGGCAAAATACGACCCGAGAATTTCCCTCTCTGAGGAAGGAGGCGGTGGACGATGAATGAAAGCGTAAACATTCCCCAGTCCTCTGAAGAACTGTTCCAGTTTATCGACAGCAACGCCATCTCCTCTGAAAAAATCGTCGCACCCCGGTATTCCTATTGGAAGTCCGTGTTTCGGGTCTTCTTCCGGAAAAAGACCAACATCTTTATGATCGTTGTACTGCTTCTCATGTTCCTGGTGGCCTTCGTCATGCCCAACTTCTGGGTATACGATCCCATGGAGAACGTACAGAACGCCTCCACCTTCAACCTGAGTCCCGCCAGAGCCATGCGGTACTTCCATGACGGCTCTCTAAAGTGGATCCTGGGCACCGGCGCCATGGGCAACTCCATCTTCTACGGCATCGTCGCCTCTGCCCGTACCTCCCTGCTGCTGGCCATCATCTGCGCGGCCATCAACATGACCGTCGGCATCATCGTCGGCGCCGTATGGGGCTATTCCAAAAAGGTGGACGCCGTGATGCTGGTGATCTACAACATCATCGCAAACGTACCGTATATTCTGCTGATATCCGTACTGGTGTATATCATCGGCTCGGGCTTCTGGAGCTTTATCTTCGCCCTGACCGTCACCGGCTGGCTATCCATCGCCTATTTCTTCCGTACCCAGGTCATGATCATCCGTGACCGGGAGTACTCGCTGGCCTCCCGGTGTCTCGGCACCCCTGTGGCAAGAGTGATCTCCAAGAACATTCTCCCCTTCCTGACCTCCGTTATCGTAACGCTGCTGGCCACCGAACTCCCCTCCTACATCTCCATGGAGGTGTTCCTGTCCTACATCGGCGTCGGACTGAGCGCCACCGTCCCCTCCCTGGGCCGTATGATCCAGCAGGGACAGACCGCGTTTCTGACCTTCCCCTGGGCTTTCTGGCCCCCGGTCATCGTGGCCTCTGTAATTACCATTATCCTGTATCTGCTGGGCCAGAATCTCGCTGACGCCTCTGACCCGAGAACCCACATGTGACGAGGTGAGAATATGGAAAACAACGAAAAGAAAGTTATTCTCTCCTTGCGCAATGTAGAGGTCAAATTCAACGTCCGCGGCAGAATCCTGACCGCTATCCGCAACGTCTCTCTGGATATCTACGAGCACGAGTCTCTGGCCATCGTCGGCGAGTCCGGCTCCGGCAAATCCGTGCTGACCAAAACCTTTGCCGGCATGCTGGATTCCAACGGGTTTATCCCCCAGGGCAGCATCATCTTCTCCGATGACGAGCTGTCCACCACGGACATCAAGCTCACGCCGAAGAATAAGCGCACCCTGGAGCGTATCCGGAACATGCTCAACAAGAACTCCGTGCTGGAGCGCGGCGCCGCCGAGTATAAGGCCATTGTTGAGCAGCAGAACAAGATCAAATACGCCAAGAGCCTCACCCTGGACGAGCAGGCGGATTTCGCAACCAGACTCAAAGCGGTGACGGACGATATCGTCGATCAGAACAACTACCTCTGGACCCTGGACAAAAAAGCCGATGCAGAGCTTTATGCCCGGACAACGGCCAGGATCAAGTCCCTCAACGAGCAGAAGGACAAGCTGGAGGCGGAAAAAACAGCGCTGGTCAAGCAGCGTGCCGCAGACTACAGCCAGAACACCGATCAGGCTCAGAAGGACAAGGCCCGGCTCGCCGAGCTCAAGGCTACCCGGGAGAAAAAGATCGCCACGCCGGACACGGAGGGCAACCCCTACGGGCTGAGCAACGCCGTGCTGGAGCGCAACAAGATCATCGCCAACGAGGTGCTGTTGTCCATCGGCAGATACCCCATCAAAGACCAGATGAAGTTCCTGGGCAAGCTGAACAAGGCCTTCAAGCTGGCTATGAGCTTGGGAGAAGACCTGAAGGACCCCGCCGTGCTCAACAAGATATTCGAGGTCGTCACCTTCCGCGTGGAGTACCGCAGCTACGATGAGGACAACGAGACCCTGCATGGGTACGCAATCATTGACTGCGCCAAGATCAAATACACAAACGACTGGCAGCAGATCCGGGGCCGGCGCATCGCCACCGTGTTCCAGGATCCCATGACCTCCCTCAACCCCGTCATTCCCATTGGCAAGCAGATCATGACGGTCATTCTCAAGCACCAGAAGTGCTCCAACACCGAGGCCAAAAAGCGCACTCTGGATATCATGGCCAAGGTCGGTATCCCCGACCCGGAGAAGCGCTTTGACGACTATCTCTTTGAGTATTCCGGCGGTATGCGTCAGCGTATCGTAATCGCCATCGCCCTGTCCTGCC
>ONVR01000112.1 GCA_900321335.1 uncultured Eubacteriales bacterium
ACTCTCGGACCGGGGTGTCTGCCTGATCCCCCTGCGGATGCGGGAGGGGAGCGCCCTGGTTTACGTCTATCGTCGGCAGATGCTGGACCGGGAGCTCAGACGGCCCGAGGTGGCGGCTTTTCTCACGGCCTACGACTATGACCGGCAGGACACGGCCTTTGCCCTGCGCCATCTCAAGCGCCGGTGCCTGGCGTGCCGGGAGTTCCCCCACGAGATCGGCGTTTTTCTGGGCTATCCCCTGGAGGACGTCAAGGGCTTTATCGCCAATAAGGGCAAAAACTGCAAGTGCACCGGCTGCTGGAAGGTCTATTGTGACGCGGCGGAGGCGGAGCGGACCTTTGCCAGGTATAAAAAATGCCACGACACCTATGTGCGGCTGTGGCGGCAGGGAAAAAGCGTAAGACAGCTGACGGTATCCGGAGCTGTTGAATAAAATGGAAAGAGGTATCATTCTATGAGCAAGATCGCAGTCGTATACTGGAGCGGAACGGGCAACACCGAGGAAATGGCAAACGCCGTGGCCCAGGGCGCCCGGGAGGCCGGGGCGGAGGCCGACGTCATTTTTGCCGCCAATTTCAAGCCGGAGGATATGGGACAGTACGCCGCCATCGCTTTCGGCTGCCCCTCCATGGGGACGGAGCAGTTGGAGGACACGGAGTTTGAACCTGTGTTCAACGCCTGCAAGGGAAAACTCAGCGGCAAAAAGATCGCGCTGTTCGGCTCCTACGGCTGGGGCGACGGCGAGTGGATGCGGACCTGGGAGGCTGACTGCAAGGACGCCGGTGCGTACCTGGCCTGCGAGAGCGTGATCTGCTGCGAAGCCCCGGACGACGAGGCGAAAAGCAACTGCGCGGCCCTTGGCAAAGCGCTGGCATAACGAAAAACCTGAAAAAACAGCGGCGGCAGGATGTGTCCTTGCCGCCGCTGCTGCGTCTGCAAACTCCAGGAGATCAGATGGAGGGCATTTTCGTCCCCAGGATCTCCTCAAATTTTACCTTCATGCCGATCCTGTCCGGGTTCCAGCTTGCGCTCTGGGGCATATCGTAGCCCGGGATCGTGTTGCCCTCCGTAAGGACCGGCCCGTTTTCGCTGATGGCCACGTCCCAGCCCACATAGCCCAGCCGGGGCTCCACCATGGCGGCCTTGAGCACCAGGTCGATGGCCTGCTGGTATTGAGGGATCTGAAAACCGATGATATCAAATCCGGTCATGGGGTGTCTGGTGTAGGTCAGTCCCGTTTTATCGCAGAAGCAGGGGAAGTTTAATTTGCCCGTGTCGTCCACCTTGGTATACATGCCGCCGCTGGTGGCGTTGTCCACAACGGAATCGCCCATGCCCATCCGGACGATGGAATAGATCAGATGGGGTTTCCCCTCGTAGACGATGGTCACCATCCGGATCGTATTGACACAGCTGGGGCAGAGCAGATTCATGGTCTCGTGCTGCCGGATCGCCTCGTCGATCAGATACTGTTCGTTGGCCATCAGCTCGTCATACTTCTTGCCCAAATCGTCGATCTCCGCCGTCACAAGCTTGTCAATGCCAATGCCGCCGAACCCGTCGCAGGGCTTGCAGAAGACCACGGGATGGCTCTTGGCAAAGGCGATGAAATCGTCCTTCGTACATTTTCGGAGATCGAGATAGTCCCGGCCGATAAAATCCGAGAAGGTCTCCATGAAAATCCCCTTGTCGTTCAAAAGCGGGTACAGGCTCTGGTCCACCAGCATCCTGGTCAGGGCGATGTTGTTGTGGATGTTCATGTAGGTCTTTCGATTTTTCAGGGGCGTGGTCTCAAACCCGTAGTTGCGGTACTCCTGATACCCGATGCTGTATCTGGCGATACAGTATGCCATATCCAGGAAGATCCACAAAGTGGGCTTCCCGCATTCCTTGTGGGTGTCCTTTGCAAGGGAGAGCATGCGCTTGACACTGCCGGATTTTACCCGGGAGAGGAACACGCTGCGTTTTGTACTGGCTTTCAAAATGATTTCCTCTTTTCTGAAGATGATTGGTTATACTATACCCCAAGTCCGGGATAAAATCAAGTTTCTTCGGCCGGCCCCTTGGCCGCCGGGGGATTTGGGCGCGTAATTGCCGTGGAATTCCGGAATTGCATATTGAAATGACGGAAAAGAGCCGCTATAATAAACCCAAAAACAGACGGGAGAGGATTGTATGACCATACGCATCAGCACCGACAGCACCTGTGATCTGCGTCCATCGTATCTGGAGGAGCATCAGATCGCCGTGGCACCCCTGTATATCCTCAAGGCGGGACAGACCTTCCGGGACGGCGTGGATATCCATCCGGAGGATATTTATGCCCACGTGGCATCGGGCGGTGAACTGTGCACCACTGCGGCTAACAACGTGGCAGACTACCAGCAGCTTTTTGCCCGGGTGCTGGAGACCTGCGACGCCCTGATCCACATCACCATCAGCCTTGACTTTTCCTCCTGCTATCAGAACGCCTGCATCGCTGCGGCGGATTTTCCGGGACGTGTTTTCGTTGTAGACTCCAGAAATCTGTCCACGGGCCACGGCCACGTGGTCTGTCAGGCAGTGCAGCTGGCGGAGGCGGGAGAGCTGACGCCGGAGCAGATCAAACAGAGCCTGGACGATCTGACGGCGCGGGTGGAGGCCAGCTTCGTGCTGGACCGGCTGGACTATATGGTCAAGGGCGGCCGCTGCTCCATGGTGGCAGCTCTGGGAGCGAACCTGCTCAAGCTCAAGCCCTGCATTGAGGTCATCGACGGAAAAATGAAGGTGGTCAAAAAATACAGGGGCAGCTTTGAAAAATGCGTCCTGGAATACGTGAAGGACCGGCTTGTGGACCGGGAGGATCTGGACTATGAGCGGATCTTCATCACGCACACGCCTGTTCAGGATGGGCTTGTGGAAAAGGTGCGCGAGGCCGTTGCGCAGTACGCGCCCTTCACCCGGGTCGAGGTGACCCAGGCGGGCTGCACCATCTCCTGCCACTGCGGGCCGGGAACACTGGGTATCCTGTTTCTCCGCAGTCGGTAAGTGCAGCGCTGCATCCGGACGAACACAGGCCTCCGATTCTCGTGAATCGGAGGCCTGTTACCTGTATGCGGGTGGAGGCGGCTGCAGACCGCCGGAACCCAAAATGCGGCAAAAAGCCGTCGCGCGGGGTCGCGCGCAGCAAGCGTTTTGCGGAGCAAAACCTTGGTGCAGGCGGAATTCACTTCCGCCGAGCAAGTGCAATCACCAAAGGGTGGAGGCGGCTGCAGGCC
>ONVR01000303.1 GCA_900321335.1 uncultured Eubacteriales bacterium
CCCATGATGGCGTCACAGTCGGCAAACGCAGCGCCGATGGTCATGCCGCCGTCAAAGAAGCCGCCTGTGTAAAGCATGGCGATCAGGGAAAACACGATCAGTCCCACGATGGGCAGGATCAGATCGACGACCTTCCCTCGAGCCTGCTCTTGCTCCTGCTCCGCCTCCTGCACGATCTGTCTGGCTCTGGCCTCCAGCTCATAGCGGCGCATTTTGCCGAAATCCACGGTGAGAATGGAGGTGATCAGGATCAGCGCCAGGGTAAACAGGGAGTAGAAGTTGTAGGGAATGGCCTGCAAAAACAGCTTGAATCCATCTATGGCGGAGCCATCCGGCAGGGATGAGGTCACCGCAGCGGCCCAGGAGGAGATGGGGGCAATGATGCAGATGGGAGCCGCCGTACAGTCAATGATGTAAGCCAGCTTTTCCCGGGAGATTTTGTTTCTGTCGGCAATGGGGCCCATGACGGTGCCCACTGTCAGGCAGTTGAAGTAGTCGTCCACAAAAATGATGATACCCAGCGCCATGGTGGCCAGCAGGGTCTGGCGTCTGCTGGTGATCCTGCGGCCGGCCCACTGGGCATACCGGTGGGTGGCGCCGGACAGATTCATCAGATACACGATCATCCCCAGCAGGACGATAAAGATCAGCACGCCCATGTTGCCGTGGACCTTGTTGGCCATGACGTCAAAGGATGTGGAGATCATGGAAAAGGGGTTAAAGCCCGTAAAGATCCCAGCGCCGACCAGGATTCCGATCAGCAGGGACAGGTTAACCTCCTTGGTGATCAGGCTGATAATGATGGCCAGCAGCGGCGGCACCATCGCCCAAAAGGTTCCGTTCATTTTTTAATTCCCTCTCTCTTATTTTTCCCGCGGCTTATTTGCCGCGAAAGGTTCTTATCCGATCCTGCGCTTCGGATCGTTAAACTCTTTCAGCCGCACCTCATAGGCGGCTACGGCGTCGTCCTCAAAGGCCAGGGTCACGTCTCCGGCCCCGGCAAGACGCAGCAGGTATTTGGTGAAATACGGATTGACCACAAGAATCGGGCCGATGAGATAGGTCCCGAAGAAGTTGTGGATGCGGATCCCCTCCAGCTTCGTCTCCGGGTTGATGCCGCAGCCCCGGATCCCCTGGAAACAGTACCCGCTGCTGTTGTCGGCATAGGTATGGGTAAACTGGCTTTTAAACCCGATGGTCTGGATCTGGCTTCCCGTCTCGTCGGTAAAGGTGCCCAAAAACGTCCCGTTGAACCGCTGCATCATCTTCCGGACCGCGTGGCCCTCGTACAGACCGAGCCCTTCTATCCGGCTGCCATCCTCGTTTTCGATATAGCTGCCGAAGACCTCAAAGGCGTTGCCTGTAAAGAGCATCACCGTGCCGGCCTCTATCAGCTCCCGGAGCCGGTCTGTATAGGGGCGCAGCCGGTCGATCACGTAACCCTGCTCCCGTTCCGGCATGGGGCCCATATAGAGCATGTTGACGTTTTCGGTGACAAAGCGGGGCGTCTCATTGAGAGACGTGTAACAGAACGCAGCGCGGCTGCCGAGACTCTTTTCCAGATAATCCATATTGAACCGGTCGCCGAAAAGATTGCAGGCCTCCGTATAGAGCGCTTCAATGATAATCACGCCGTCCGTCCCCCTTTGATGCCGTCCGTCACGGCCTTATGGATCTGCGCGTACGCATCCATCTGGTGCAGATCGTAGATGATATGCACGTCTTTTCCCTGCTCAAAGTGCAGCAGCTGCGGGATCTCCCCGATCCGGTCAGTACAGTGGATCTTCTCTCTGTCCACCCCTGCCAGCAGGAGCCGCAGCAGGTAGTCCTTTGCCCGGACGCCCACCACGACGATGTTTTCGATCTCGGGCTTGTTGAGAAACTCGAAATCCGTTTCGTAAATGTAGCTGAGGTTTTCCGAGGAGGAAATGTTGTCCTCCGTATCCTCGATCATCAGCACGATCTCCTTTCGGCCGGGAAGCTTGCTGACGAAGTCAAACACCACGCTCACCGCCGGGGCGATCCAGCCCTTGGCCATGGTGGAGATGACACGGATCCCCTCCACCGTCTCGCTTTTATACCGGGAACTGACGATCTGCGTGTCGGCCAGCGCCCGGCGGATCTCCTCGGCACCGATGCCGAAGGTGCGCAGGAAGGTCACGACAGTCAGCTCGTTATAGAGATTGAAAATGCTCTCGGACACCAGCGGATACGTCTCCGTCTCCGCCCCGTGAACGATGGTGACCAGTCCCTTTTCCC
The DNA here is from genome assembly GCA_900321335.1 of uncultured Eubacteriales bacterium. Lineage (GTDB taxonomy): Bacteria > Bacillota > Clostridia > Oscillospirales > Oscillospiraceae > RUG678. Next base: position 2,260 of record ONVR01000303.1, read on the forward strand.
GGTCAACTGCGGTCACCCGGAAATCCGCATCAGGAGAGTGCAGGCCGCATCTGGGGCAGCGCACTTTGCCGATGTGGTTGTACCGCACGTAATCATAGGTGAGCAGTTCCTGACAATCGGGGCAGATGCGCATATCGTTGATGATGTTGAAACTTTCGGTTTTGTCCCCCGGCTGCTTGTCAATGGCGTAATAGACCCGCCGGTTGTCTTTTTTCAAACTGCTGCTGATGATATCGTCCGCATTGAGGATCATCAGGCTCTTTTCCGGCAGGGCCCTGTCGATGATATCAAAGATATAGTGGGGATGGGCGTTGCGCATGCAGGAATCCCGGGCCAGATTGGTACAGATGGCGTAATCCGGCTGCACGTATGGATAGATCCGCAGAGAGCTGCGCTCGTCCACCTCCAGCACACCGATGGGATACCGGCACCGGTTGAACAGGTTGACTCCATTGAGCAGACACGTGGCAATGCCGGAGGCAATATTGCCGCCTGCACGGTTGCTCAGAACTTTATGCCCCGTCATCTCCAGGGCGTCCGCGATCATATTGGTGGTGGTGGTCTTGCCGTTGGTTCCCGTCACCGTGATGATGGTTTCCGGGCGGCCCACATACCGCAGAAAACCCGGGCAGATCTTCAGGGCAATCTCTCCGGGCAGGTTCGTTCCGTTTCGGTGCATGACGTTTTTCAGTACCTTGCATCCAAGCACTGAGAGCTTCGCCGCGACCAAAGCGATATAAAACTTTATCATGCTCTTCCTTTCCTCATTTTCCGGTCCCTTGGGCCGTTATTCAAGTCACTTTGTAAATATTACCACAATCCGACGCATTCCTCCACTATAGCGAATTTTTGTAATCAAATATTAAGAAGATGCTCGCGGCGCGTTTTTCTCCGTATTCACAACAACCCGTTCAGGGCGTCGCTGCGGATCTCCGAGATGTAATCCATATCCACGGCAAAGCCGTCGGAAAAGGCGATCACACGCTCCTGGGGATCGATCAGGGCAAGCTGTCCCGTTTTTTCCAGATACGCCCCGCCCGCTTTCCAGTCGTCGGGCTTGAAATAAGTGACCGTGACCTCCGGGCGCTGGTCCAAAATCCGGCGCAGGCAGACCATTTTCGCGTTGAGCTCCTCCAGCGCCGTCTCATCCGGGGTGCGGTACTGCTCCGTCATCCGGGCGGATTCCTCAATGAGCTCCTCATAGCCTGTCAGCGCGGCAAAAGGGGAAAACTGAGCCGCCCGGTTCTGCAGGGGCATCTGTGGCCGGGATGGGGAAACGTGATGGGGCAGGTCGATGATATCGCCGTATTTCTCTCTGGCGTCGGGCACGGTTCTTCCTCCTCTCCACCCGGTCAGGCCTTATGCCCGCCGATCTGACTGTTTCGCTCAATGGCAGTAGCGCCCTCCTGCAGGTTCAGACCCTTGACCACGGCGTTTTTGCCAAAGCGGTCCCGGATGCTGATCAGCGCCTTCTGCATGCGCATCTCCCGGTCACGGGCCGCCTTTTTCTCCTCTTTTTCCCGTCTGGCTTCCTCGCCGTCGTCAAACAGGTCCAGCTGCTCCATAGGCGTCTCCTGTGCAAGGGCCTCCTGCTCTGTCAGCAGATGCTCCACGCTCACGGTGAAACGCCGCACGGTCAGCTTCTTGTCCACGATCCGGTCATACAGCTCTCCCACCGTACGGATCATGGCGCCGGTGGAGGCTGTATACTCCCCGAAATTGGCAGAACCCCTGGCGCTTTTCGGCACCTGTCTGCCGTAAAAATCCGACTTGACGGCGCCCTCATAGGCGCCGTGGCCAACTTTCAGATTTTCCACGTCGTACCCCACGTGCAGAACCACCTGATCGGTCACAAGACCCTTGCGCACCAGATCCTCGCTGAGCAGATCCGCCATTTCACACACCACGATTCGGCCCTTCTCCGCCTCATAGGGCTCCGGCAGCACCTGTCCGCGGCTGAGACTTCTCGTCTCCGGAACGTAGGATCTGCAGTCTGCGATGGCAACGGGCTCCCAGCCCCAGGCGTGGTCGATGAGCAGCTCCGCGTTGACGCCGAAGAGCTTGTACAGCAGATCCTCGCTGTACAGCTGTCCGGGCTTTCCAGCGGAACAGCGGGCCACGTCGCCCATGGTGTACAGGCCGTGGCTCTCCAGCCGGTTGGCCGTGCCCCGTCCCACGCGCCAGAAATCCGTAAGGGGCCGGTGAGTCCACAGCTTCTCCCGGTAGCTTTTCTCGTTAAGAGCCGCGATCCGGACCCCGTCCGCGTCCGGGGGCATCTTTTTGGCGACGATATCCATGGCGATTTTGGCCAGATACAGGTTGGTCCCGATCCCCGCCGTGGCGGTGATCCGCGTTTCCCCGAGCACCTGCCGGATGAGCATCATGGCAAAATCATGGGCCGTCATTTTCCACCGGGTCAGATACGGCGTGGCGTCAATAAACACCTCGTCGATGGAGTAGATGAGAATATCCTCCGGGGAGACGTACCGCATATAGATCTCCACGATGCTTTTGCTGTAATCCATGTAGTAGGCCATCCTGGGCTGCGCAATGACCGGCGCCAGCTCCAGAGACGGATCCGCTGCCAGCTCCGAGGCAAATACGGAGCTGCCCGTAAAGCGGTGACCCGGCGCCTGTGCCAGGCGCTGCCGGTTGATCTCCCGCACCGCCCGGCGCACCTCAAAGAGCCGGGGCCGGCCGGGGATCCCATAGGCCTTCAGCGCCGGGGAGACGGCAAGGCAGATGGTCTTGTCCGTGCGGCTCTCATCGGCTACCACCAGGTTGGCATCCAGCGGGTCCATTCCCCGCTCGGCGCACTCCACTGAGGCGTAAAAGGACTTCAGGTCGATTGCGATATACTGCTTTTCCGCTGCCATGGGTTCACCGCCTCTCTCTTCGATCCTTTCGGTCACGGCACCAACTTCCATCGGGCCGCTCATTTTCTTTTAGTATACCACAGCCCATGGATAATCACCATAGGCGCCGTAAAAAAGGGCATGGCCTTTCCCGCGGAAGCAGAAAAGGCCGCCGCAGCTTTGACTGCGGCGGTCGTTTTTTGCATTGCAGGGCGGCTCAGGACGCCCGGATCTGCTTGATCCATTTGCCGGTGCAGTACCGGATAAAGCACACGATTCCCTTGAGGGGGAACTCCACGTTGAGCAGAAAGTAGATCCACGCAGGGCTCAGGTGCCACACAAAGGCCGCCAGAGCGCCCAGGGGCAAAGAAATGAACCACACACAGCTGGAGTCCGCCAGCAGCAGGAAACGGGTATCGCCGCCGCCCCGGAGCAGGCCCTTGGAGATGACGAAGGCCACCGTCTGCAGCGGCAGCATACAAAAGCTCACCAGCATCATGGACCGGGCGATCGCCGCCGTCTCCGGCAGTACGGAATACAGGGACAGATACGGACCCCGCAGGGCGATCATGGGGCCCATCACCGCAAGGCCGAAGAGGAAGGAGATCAGGATGTAGGTATTTCCCTGGCGCTTGGCGGCGTCGATCCTCCCCTCCCCGATGGTGTTTCCCACCACTACAGCGGAGGCGCTGGACATGCTGCTGTTGAGCATGGAGGTCAGCTGCACCAGGGTGCCGGTGATGGAGTTTGCCGCGGCGATCTCCGCGGAGATGTGGCCGTAGATCACACTGACCAGAGAAAGGCTCAGCCCCAGAAGCGTATCGCTGAAGAGCACCGGTATGCTGTATTTTACGTACTGCCTGCGCAGAGAGCCGCCGCCCAGCAGAAAGTGCCGCAGGCGGAAGCCGAATTTCTGCTCCTTGCAGACAAAGTACCCGAATACAAAGACGAATTCAAAAGTCCGGGCGATCACCGTGCCCACGGCTGCGCCCACCAGCTCCAGCCGGGGCGCGCCCAATTTGCCGAAGATAAAGACCCAGTTGAAAAACAGGTTCAGAAAGAAGGCCACGGCCGAGCCAATCAGCGGAATGTTCACCTTGCCTACACTGCGCATCAGATACGTCGCCGTGGAGCTCAGCCCTGACAGCAGGAAGGTGCAGCCGATGAGCCGCATATAGGGGATGCCCCGGGCAATGACGGCCGCGTCGTTGGTAAACACCCTCAGCACCGTGCCGGGGAATGCCACGCCCATCACCGTGAACAGCAGGCAGATCGCTCCGGTCACCCGCAGGGCCATGGCGGCGGTGACGCGCATAGGCTCCAACTCTTTTCTGCCCCAGAACTGGCTGGACATGACCACGGCGCCGGAGCCGAGGCCCATACAGATAAACTGGAAAAAGGCGTAGGACTGGTTGCTGAAGGCCGCTGCTGCGATGGACGTCTCCCCAAAGGAGCCGATCATCAGGTTGTCCAGGAAGTTGACCCCGATGGTGATCAGGGACTGGAGGACGACGGGCAGCATGAGCACGAGGGTCTTTCGGTAGAATTCTCGGTTTCGCAGTTCAAACATGGGCGTACACTTCTTTCCGGG
>ONVR01000045.1 GCA_900321335.1 uncultured Eubacteriales bacterium
ACGGGTGAAGTGATCCAACTGACTGAGCTCGGCACCGTCGACGATATGCTGCGCTATGATATGCTTCAGCTCCTGACCAAAGGCAACTACAAAATCTGTAAAAACTGCGGGATGCCCTTTATTCCCGTTGGTCGCGCCGACTCCCTGTACTGTAATCGGATCATGCCCGGGTGGACCAAGCCCTGCAATAAGATTGGGGCCAACCTGGCAGCGAAGAAGAAGGTCAACTCGAATCTTGCGCTTAAAATCTACCGCCAGTCCTATCAGCGCATGAACAAGCGCATGGAGCAAGGCTATCTGGAGCGGGAAGCATACGACGCCTGGGTGAAGGAGGCGGCGGAAAAGCGGGACCAGTGCGTTGCCGGGGAACTTTCCTACAAAGAATTTGCCGACTGGATCGATGCGACCAGCCGGCAGAGGTAAAACCATTCTTTTCACAGGACTATCATATTGCATTGCTTTGCTGTCTTCGATATAATGAAAAAAGTTATATATCCCACAAATCCGATTGGAGAAGCGCAGCCATGTTCGAAACGGATGAAACCATATATCGCCGCTTCCTGCTCGGCGGCAGCGAGGATGACCTGCGCCTTCTTTTGGAACGGCACCGGGAGGGGCTCACGCTGTTCCTGCACGGCATCGTTCACAACCTGGACGACGCTGAGGAGCTCATGCTGGACGCCTTTGCCGTGGCCGCCTCGGGGACCAGCCGGTTCAGCGGGAAAAGCTCCTTCCGCACCTGGCTGTTCGCCATCGGACGGAAGCTGGCTGTCTCCCATCTCCGGCGGCAGCGGTTCCGTTCCGGCAGTCTGGAGAATCGGGATGACGATGCGGCCCCGGCTCCGGAACTCACCCTGCTGAGAGAGGAGCGAAACCGGCAGCTATACATCGCGCTGGGCCGGCTCAACGAGGACTATCGACAGATCCTCTATCTGCTCTATTTCGAAGAAATGAGCCATGAGGAAGCCGCTCGGGTCATGGGCAAGACGGTTCGGCAGACCTACAACCTGGCCCACCGGGGCCGGCAGGCGCTGAAAGAAACCTTGGAAAGGATGGGTTTTGACCATGCGGAACCTTGATGAACAGCTCCGGGAGATCCACACCCGGTCGGAGAAACTGAAAAAGGCGCGCAGGGATCGCCGGGTCCTGGCCCTCGGCGGATTGCTGACCTGCGCCTGTCTGGTCCTTATTGTGGCAGTTTCCCTGTCATTGCCCTCCTTTTCCGATGCCGCTGCCGCCCAGAACAGCAGGTATGGCAGTCTCATCCTCGCGGCGCCTTATCTGGGCTATGTCATCATCGGGATCCTGGCGTTCCTGCTTGGAATCTGCGTTACCCTCCTGTGCGTCCATCTGGCCCGCCGGGGAAGGGAGGCAGAGGACCTATGAACCAACCATACCCTGTCATCCGATATGGGATTCTTCTTGGTGCGTTCATCGTGCTGGCGCTTCTCTCCGTTCGCCTGTTCCGGCGGCTCCGTTGGACCGGTCCCTCTCCCGTGCTGGCCTTTCTGCTGTTTGGCGTAGCCACTTTTCTGGTCAGCGAAGTATACTGGGGGGCCTACAACCTGATGATCCGGGACAGCGCCCCGGCCTTTGCCGCCATGGAGATCGCCGAGGCGGGAGGGTTTCTGTGCTACGCTTCCTCCCTTCGGGCCGCTCTGGGCTATGAGATCGGCCGGGACCTCCGGGCCCTGGCGGTCACGGTGGGCTTCATGGCCTGCAATACTGCTCTGTGGATCGCCTGGACCGGCAGTTGGGTCAAGGACGTACTGACAGGAGCCGCCATGTGCTACCTGGTCTACACCTGCCTGCGGGGCGCCATCCGGCACCGCGTATTCTCCCGGCCGGTCTGGCTGGCCTTTCTGGCAGGGATCCTGATGATATTTGTCCTTCAGACGGCGGCCCTTGTAATCGGAGGGGGAACCGGCTCCCTTCTTGATAATCTGTGCGCGCCGGTCTGGCTGGCGGGGATCCTTTATTTTCTTGTCCGGTCTCTGCGGCCGAGAGAGGAGGATACAGGCAGAGATTCGGCTATGGTCCTGTCCTGGATGGGCTTTACCTGGTGTACCCTTGCCATGTACCTGAGCTATGAGCCCATCTACTTTCTCCCCTGCGCACTTTCCTACGGGATGATCGTCCTGATGGTCCGTTCCGCCGAACAGGAGGTGGCTGTGGAATGATTTATGCCGAGAACATCTTCCTGTGCATCGTGGTTCCTCTTGCCGTTTCCCTGCTGTTCGTCCGAGGCGGAGCCAAGCGATTTGTCCTTTCCTTCCTGATCGGTATGGGCATCTGTCTGGTGGGGGCGTATATCAGCGGGTTCCTCTCCCTGGCGGTGGATATGACCACCGAAGAGGTCTCTGTTTTTCTCTCTCCCATCGTGGAGGAGATCGCAAAGCTTCTCCCGCTGCTCTTTTATCTCCATGTGTTTCGCCCCGAGGATGACGCCGTCTTCCTCTGTGCCATCGCCATCGGCGTGGGCTTCGCCACCTTTGAAAACTGCTGCTACATCCTCACCGCCGGGGCCGAGAGTCTGCCCTACACCCTGGTCCGGGGGCTGGCCGCGGGGGTCATGCATGTGGTGAGCATGCTGGTGCTGGCCTTTGGGCTGGTGCTCATCCGGCGCTTCCGGGTGGTGTCCCTGGCGGGGATCGTGGGGGCGCTGTCCCTGTCCATGACCTTCCACGCCCTGTATAATCTGCTGGTCTCCCAGCCGGGGCTCTCTTCCGTGATCGGGTATGTTCTCCCTTTGGCCACCGCCGGGGTGCTGTATCTCCCCTTCCGTCGCCTGATGATCCCGTCCGTCTGAATCACCGCATCCGTCTCTGCCGCCCTTCGGGGCGGCATTTTTTTGCATTTTTCAAAAAAGGGTGAGAAAAAAGCACAAATGCTGCGACTAAGAGATAGAAACGTATTCTCCGGAAAGAGGTGGTGACCTTGAAATACACGCTGGAAGCCTCCCTGCGGGAGCTCCTGGCCCGAAGCCGGCGTCTCCGCAGGAAGCGCGAGAGTCAGATCATTCGATCCCTGTCCGCCGCCGCAGCGGTCCTGTCTGCCGGGCTCCTCTCTGTGATGGGAACGGTGGCCGGTCAGCTGGAGCAGGGGGAGGAGACCTCTGTTTTCGGGGCGTTCATCCTGCCCAATACGGCAGGCGGCTATGTCCTGGCCGGGGTGATCGCCTTTGCCCTGGGCGCGGCCTTCACGATGCTGTGTCTGCGCCATTCCAAACGAAGCTCAGAACGAAAAGCAGAAGAAACCGACGGACACGCCCCCGACGTCCCAACGACTGTAAAGGAGGAAGAATCATGATCCACCGATGCAAGAAATACGTCTGCGTGCTGCTCTCTCTGGTGCTGATGCTCCAGCTGGTGCAGCCCGCCCTGGCGGTCTGGCAGGAGGAGTCTCAGACCGCCGCCGCATCCCCGGAGGACGTGGTCCTCACCGACAAGGACGGCAACCAGACCCGGCCGGACAAGTCCTGGGAGGAAGTCTACCCTTACGGGGCCTTCGCTTTTGATGTAAACGCCGCGGGCGTCAAGGAGGGGGAGGACGCCGTGGTGACGGTCTATCGTCTGGGCGGCACCAAGGGCCGGGCTACGGCCTACCTCAACTACAACCCCACCGTGGTGAAAAACGAGGACGGCAGCCCCTACTACGGCTACGGTCTCAGCGCCCGGGACATTACCCTGGAGGTGGAGGAGCCCCTGCCCGCCGCCCAATACCAGCCCCTGGGCAGGGACCCCGATCCCGACCGGGGCAGCGCCAATATCATCCGGAAGACCGACAGCGAGGGCTACGTCCTCTCTCTGTCCCGGGAGGCGGACAGCTATCAGTGGCAGATCCTCTACGAGGACAGATGGTGCGACGTCGGCCAGGCAAACCGGGCGGAGCTGAATATGGACGCCAAATTTATCGACAGCGGCGATCTGGACTTCCGCTGCGTCTACAACGCCGACGGGAAGACCCTCTGCACCGATTCCCTCAACGGGGTCCGGTATGAGAAGCCCGAGGCTGAGGTCCTGGAGCCCATGCCCGCGGACCTTGATCTCACCGCGGAACCCACCTATACCGCGCTGGAGCTGGCCGACGGGGACGACCTGTTTGCCGCCTGGGTGTTCAGCCTGACCTTCGCCGAGGGTGAGTGGAAGAAGGAGCTCCACATCAGGGCCAACACCGACGGCCTCACCGAGGCCCTGGAGACCGCCACCCTCCGCATCGCCTACACCGAGGGCGGCGCGGTCTATGCCGGCTCGGACTCCCTGATCTTCCACGTGGAGGACATCGACGAGTCCGTCCCCAGCACCGTGGGCTTCTCCATCAAGCGGGTGGACGCCGACAAGGCCGACGGCACCGTGGAGGTCCTGGTGACCCGGGAGGGCGGCAGCCAGCGGCCCGTGTCCGTGGATTACCGGACCGTAGACGGGGACGCCAGGGCCGGCGAGGACTACGTGGAGGCCAGCGGCACCCTGATGTTCTACGGCAACGTCACGGAGCTGCCCGTGAAGGTGGAGCTCATCGACGACGGGGAGAAGTCCGACGAGCCCCTGGACTTCTCCATTGAGCTGAGCGGCCTCAAGGGCGATGACAACTGCGCCATGGAGGAGGACACCGCCACGGTGACCCTCACCAACGCAGGAACAGGGGACCGGTCCAACCTGGCCTCGGTGCTCCACGACAGCGACGCGGTGGACCTGACGGCGGCGGTGAAGGATTCCCCCACCGCGGCCAACGCCGGGACCGAGGCGGCTGTGGGAGAGCAGGTGGAGATGGAGAAGGAGGAACCGGCGCTGGCGGAGCTTGTTCCTTTGAAAGAGGGAGAACTGACCACGCAGTCCCATGATTTTGGGAACTCTGCTGTGATTCATTTTGTAAATCCCACAAATGACGACGCTCGATGGTCACTGAACGGTAACTACTTATCCAAGGATAACTGGAACATAGAGGTAGGATCCGGAACGCTCACTAATGGCGAAAGTGGAATACCTGGTTATAATCCTCCTCAAATTGTAACCGCTGCCACACTTTATGGCTCGAGTGGTTCTGCCACTGCGTATTTAACAATTCCTGGCTTTCTGCGTGAGTATTCAAACCAAATGTTTTCATCGTTCGAAATGACGGCCAGATCATACACTAATACCTCAGGACAATCAGCGGAGGTGGGCGTAGAGTATGATTATGGGACTACCTGGGAAATGAAGTATTTTGAACCTAATAGTGATGGTGTTTGTACCAGCGGAGGGACAAACGTTGCACTTAACGGTCCTCTGTTTCATCCCTTTTTGTATATAAACACGCAGAAAAAAGATTGCGGGGTCAATCTTACAAGGATGAATCTTAAGCGCCGAACCTTTGCTGCCAATGCTTTTTCCGTTGATATTACAACACCTAACGATGCAGACACTAAGCCAAACGGCTGCGCTGTGATCTCAAGCTACACAAATTTTTATCCTGAGATACAAATCGTATCTGGCGGTGTAACTGGAAATAAGGTTTATGTTGGTTCTACCATCAAAATTTCTGCGCCAGAACTCAAGGGCTATCAGGTCGCAGATATTATTGTGTTCCAGAAAAAGAACACAACAGGCAGCGAATGGACCAGGTTTACAAAATTTGCCGTAAAAAAGCAGACGAATGCGGCTGATGGCTATACGGTTCAACTGGTCGGTGCCACCACAACCAGTGGCAAAAACCCTTTAGATCAGGACGATTTAGAAGCCAGCTATAAGTTCCACGTCATCTATGAACGGAAGCAGCAAATCATCGTAAATCTGGCTCCGTCCCTTCCCCGGGACGACAATGGTACGGTCCAAACTGATCAGGTATCTCAGCTTTTTGCAGACACAAATGGAAAGTATTATGACGGGAAGGAAAATCACGGTTTTGGTTCCGCCAATCTTAAATACTTTTATACAGCTTCTTACAGTGATACCAATAATTTTACGGAGTATGAAAACACTGCTCGTATCGACAATGTGAGTCTAGCGAGCAACGGAGTCGGATTAGTCAATGAAGAGAACCAATGGGTTTATTCCGGAAAGAACAATTTGCAATACCTAAATTTCGGTCTTCCCGAAGAAGATATGCTGGTCTTCAACGGAAAAGCTTACACTGGTAATGAGACGATCTATCTGTCAGAAAGTGACCTGACTACAGACCTGGTCTTTTATTACTACCACTCCTCCTTCCAGAGCTCTATCAATCCCATGACCACCACGATTCTTTGGAAAGATCTCTATTGGGACGCCAACGGCGACGGTAAGATCACAGGTCACATTGACGATACCACCGGACAGTTTGTGGCGGATGCCAACACTGACGGCCCCAAGGACGTATTCGTCCAGCGGCTGGCCGACGGGCAGACTATCAACGAAAACATGATCGCCCCTCGGAAAGCCAGCAACGGGGAATACGGCCAGTACTTCATCCAGCTCTGCTACACCATGACACCACGGTGCCTGACCGTCCCGGTGGACGGAAGCAGCAGCGACAGGGCACAGGTCCTGCCGGCCTTCACCTCCGCTCTGGACCCGGCCTCGGCAGCCTACGCCGCCCTGACCAACCAGCAGAAGATGTACACCTATGTGGTCAGCGGCAAGGATACGACCGGA
>ONVR01000110.1 GCA_900321335.1 uncultured Eubacteriales bacterium
CCTGGAGGATGTGCGTGTGAGCAAGGATTGCCTCGTCGGTCCCCTTCATAAGGGCTTCCAGTACGCCATGAAGACCCTGGACGGTGGTCGTCTGGGCATGGCTGCCCAGGCCGTGGGCGTAGCCCAGAGCGCTCTGGACGAGTCCATCAAGTACGCCAAGGAGCGTAAGCAGTTCGGCCGACCCATCGCCGATTTCCAGGGCATCAGCTTCATGATCGCCGACATGGCGACCGAGATCGAGGCTGCCCGTCAGCTGGTCTACCACGCTGCCCAGCTCAAGGACGCCAACAAGGACGCCACCGTTGCCTGCTCCATGGCCAAGTATTACGCGGCTGAGGTTGCCAACCGCTGCGCCTACAAGGCTGTCCAGATCCACGGCGGCTACGGCTACATCAAGGAGTACAAGGTTGAGCGCATCTATCGTGACGCCCGCATCTGCAGCATCTACGAGGGCACCAGCCAGATCCAGCAAGTGGTTATCTCCGGCAATCTGCTGAAGTAATAAATTAGGAGGGAACGAATTATGAAAATTCTTGTTACAGTAAAGCAGGTTCCCGATACCTCCGGCAAGGTTGCTGTCAATCCGGATGGTACGCTGAACCGCGCATCCATGCAGACCATTATCAACCCCGATGATATGAACGCCGTTGAGGCCGCTCTTACCCTGAAGGACGAGCTCGGCTGCAAGGTCGTTGCCGTTACCATGGGCCCCATGCCCGCCGAGGGAATGCTCCGTGAGCTGATGGCCATGGGCGTTGACGAGGGCGTTCTGATCTCCGGCCGTGAGTTCGGCGGATCCGACACCTATGCCACCTCTCAGATCATTGCCGCCGCTCTGGATACCTACGGCATCGAGGAGGACGACATCATCTTCGCCGGCCGTCAGGCCATCGATGGCGACACCGCTCAGGTCGGCCCCCAGATCGCTGAGAAGCTGCATCTGCCCCAGGTCACCTATGCCGGTGAGATCAAAAAAGAGGGCAACACCCTCACCGTACAGCGCATCCTTGAGGACGGCTACATGACCATCAAGGTGCAGACCCCCTGTGTGGTCACCTGCATCAAGGAGCTCAACACCCCGCGTTACATGACCGTGCTGGGCACCGAGGAGTGCTGGGATAAGCCGCTGATTATCTACGACTATCCCGCCCTGCAGAATCACCCCCTCATCGACCCCACCACCATCGGCCTGAAGGGTTCTCCCACCAACATCTTCAAGTCCTTTACGCCTCCCCAGAAGGGCGTCGGCATGATGCTCGAGGGTGACGGCAAGGACACCACCGATAAGCTTGTCGGCATGCTGGCTGCCAAGCACATTATCTAAGAGAAGGGAGAAACTGTAATGTCTAATAACTTCAATAGTGCTGATATCGCTGCTTTCAAGAATGTTTGGGTGTTCTGCGAGCAGCGTCAGGGCAATATGATGCCCACCTCCTACGAACTGATCTCCGAGGGCCGCAAGCTGGCCGACGAGCTGGGCGTAGAGCTGTGCGGTGTTCTCCTGGGCGATGACGTGGACGGCCTGGCCAAGGACCTGGGCGGCTACGGCGCCGACAAGGTTTACGTGTTCAACAGCCCCCTGCTGAAGAACTACACCACCGACGGCTACACCAAGGTGATCGCCGACGCCGTTGAGGAGTTCAAGCCCGAGATCCTTCTCGTCGGCGCCTCCAACATCGGCCGTGACCTGGCCCCCCGTGTTGCTGCTCGCCTGCACACCGGTCTGTGCGCCGACTGCACCCACCTGGACGTGGATCTCAACGGCTACGTTGAGTTCCTGCGCACCGGTTCCTCTCTGGACGTTGACGGCATGAAGTTTGAGAGCAAGCTCTTCGACGTCAACAAGAACCTGAAGATGACCCGTCCCGCTTTCGGCGGCCACCTGATGGCTACCATCGTGTGCCCCCGTTTCCGCCCCGCTATGGCTACCGTCCGTCCCGGCGTTATGAAGAAACGCCCCTACGATGAGGCCAAGGCCAACGCTGTGGAAATCCTGCATCCCGCTTTCGCTCTGACTGCCGAGGACATCAAGACCGAGGTCGTTGAGGTCGTCAAGTCCGCCAAGAAGCTGGTCGATCTGATCGGTGCTGACTTCATTGTTTCCGTGGGCGCCGGCATCTCCAAGGATGTGGATAAGGGCATGGCTCTGGCGCAGGAGCTGGCTGACGAGCTGGGCGGCGTTGTAGGCGCTTCCCGTGCCGTCGTTGACGCCGGCTGGATCACCGCCGACCATCAGGTCGGTCAGACCGGCAAGACCGTTCATCCCAAAGTTTATGTCGCTCTCGGCATTTCCGGCGCTATCCAGCACAAGGCCGGCATGCAGGATTCCGAGTGCATCATCGCGGTCAACAAGGCGGAGAACGCTCCCATCTTTGAGATCGCTGATTACGGCATCTGCGGCGACCTGTTCAAGGTTGTTCCTGAGCTGATCGAGTCCATCCGCGCTGAAAAAGCTGCCAGATAAAGCGCAAACGCTCAATTTGAAAATCACCCCGATGCGTGCATCGGGGTGATTTTTTACAGAAAAAATCTGTTTTTTGAAAAATCCCCTTGCGTCAGGGGTTGCTCGTTACGCGGCGTCATATGCTACCATGACGCTGAAAGGAGGCAAGAGGCTATGTCAGAATTATACACCACAGGTGAAATGGCGAAGCTCTGCGGCGTTACCGTCCGGACAGTCCAGTATTACGATACCCGAGGCATTCTCTCCCCCAGTGCGCTCAGCGAGGGCGGCCGGAGACTGTACGACGATGACGACCTGCGCCGGATGAAGATAATCTGCTTTCTCCGGGAGATCGGACTTTCCATTGACATCATCGGGCAGCTGCTGCGGGAGGAGGATCCGGGCAGCGTCATATCCATCTTCCTGGACCAGCAGGAGCAGTCGCTCCGGGACGAGTTGTCCAAAGGGCATGAGCGACTGGAGAAGCTCTCCGAGTTGAGGAAGGGACTTCGGGGCATGGACCA
>ONVR01000028.1 GCA_900321335.1 uncultured Eubacteriales bacterium
GTAGGGGCGCATATCCGCCGGGATCCGCATCAGATCCATGAAAAATCCCGTGGCGGGAATACAGGTCACGATGAGAAACAGGCCCGCCGCGAAGGAGAAGGCGATGCCCGTGTGCACCGCGTCGCTGACCCGCTGCTCGTCCCGGGCGCCCCAGGACTGGCCCACGATGATGGCCGCGCCGGTGGCAAGGCCCTCAAAAATATTGAGAAACAGGCGCATGAGATTGCTCATGCTGTTGATGGAGCCCAGGGCCTGCTTGCCCACGAACCGGCCCACGATGATGGCGTCGGCGACGCCGTAGACCTGCTGACAGATGCTGCCCAGAAAAATCGGCAGGAAAAACAGCACCATCTGCTGCCAGATCACGCCCTCCGTGATCCCGTGCTCCTGCCGCAGTCCCAAACGTCTCAACACCACGCAACGCCTCCCGTAGGGCAGCCGCCCCGAGCGGCTGTCTCATTCAGGGAAAGTATATATCCCCGGGGGGCACTCCGTCAATTGGAGCAAGCCCCAAAAAAGCGTTGCAAAACCAGGCCTTTCCCGTGGTTTTCACAGGAAGCCCCGGTTAACTGCGGGTGAAAAAAGAGGGACTTTTTCCGTCCCACCCATTGACATTCCGTTTTTGCTATTATATAATGCAAATATACGATTTATAATCGATCACATTTGTGTGCGGAGGTATTTTTATGGCACGGACCTATAACGACAAGATGTTCATCGAGACCTTTGAGCACCAGTTCACCTGGCTCAACGGTTTTCTGCGCAATGTGGCCCGCTACGGCGGCCGGCAGGCCATGATCGATCCCCAGACGGAACGGTCCTGGACGTACACGGAGCTCAACCGGGAGGCCAACCGGCTTGCCCATGCCCTCCGGGCCGACGGGGTGGGCAAGGACGACGTGGTGATGACCACTCTGCTCAACTGCCCGGAATTTGCCTTTACCTACATCGGGCCCCGGAAGGTGGGGGCGATCCTCAACCCCGCCAACTTCAATCTGGCCCCCGGCGAGGTGGCCCTGCTGATGGACCACAACCGTCCCAAGGTGTTTATCTACTCCGCCGAGGTCCGGGAGATGGCCGTGCAGGCCCTGCAGCTGACCAAGTATCCCCCCGCTCGGATCCTCATGGCGGACAATCTGGAGGGCGCGCCCCTGCCCGAGGGCCACATGGCCTATGAGGACTACGTCAAGGGTCAGCCCGAGACGGACCCGGTCATGGACTTCGTGCCCCACATCTATGACGAGGTGATCCGCCTGTGCACCTCCGGCACCACAGCCCTGCCCAAAAACGCTCCCCTTAACGATATCAACGACGTGCTCTCCGCCCACGACGTGATCATGCACTACCCCATGAACGTGAACGACGTGACCATGAACATGACCCCCTGGTTCCACCGGGGCGGCTGTCACTGCGGCGGTCCCGGTCCCACCTTCTACGTGGGGGCCTGTGTGGCTGTTGCCCGGCACTTCGTGCCCAAGCAGTGCCTGCAGTGGGTCTCGAAATACGGCGTCACCTTCCTGATGGGCGCCCCCGCCTCTCTGGAGATGCTGGCCCGGACCCAGGAACGGCGGCCCGTGGATCTGAGCCGTCTGCGGGGGCTGGTCACCATGGGCGCCCCCTTTGAAAAGGCCGCCTGTATGCGGTATCTGGAGGTGCTGACTCCCAATATCTTCAACGGCTACGGCACCACCGAGACCTTCTGGAACTCCTTTTTGCGGCCTTACGACCTTCCGGCATATGCCGGCACCGTGGGCGGCAGCTGCATCGACGACGAGGTGCGGCTGGTAAAGATCTACGAGGACGGCCACAAGGCCGAGCCCGACGAGCTGGTCACCATGGACGGCCAGACCGTTGGCGAGGTCATTATCTGGTCCCCGGCCAAAGGCACCTACAGCTACTACAACAACCCGGAGGAAGAGGAAAAGAAGTTCTACAAGGGCTGGATGTACACCGCCGATCTGGGCACCTGGACGGAAAACCGGTATATCACCATCAACGGCCGGAAGGACGATATGATCGTCTGCGCCGCGGAGAATATCTACCCCACCCAGATCGAGGAGGTCCTCAACGGCTGTCCCAAGGTGGCCGATTCCATGGTCACCGCCGTGGCCGACCGGGTCCGGGGCGAGTCTGTGGTGGCCTACGTGGTCCCCTGCGATCCCTCCCTGACGGTGGAGGAGCTGGTGGAATTCTGCCAGAACAGCCCGCTGCTGTCCTTCTACAAGCGGCCCCGGTACTACCGGATCGTGGACGCCATTCCCCGGACGGCCACGGGCAAAAAGCAGCACTACGTCATGAA
>ONVR01000111.1 GCA_900321335.1 uncultured Eubacteriales bacterium
CTCTCCTACAAGACCTTCGCCGAGAAGGATTCCATGCCCAACACGCCTCCCTGCTACACCATTTACATGCTGGGTCTGGTGCTCAAGTGGCTGGACACCCAGGGCGGTGTTGAGGGGATGGAGAAGATCAAATCCCAGAAGGCCAAGATCCTCTACGACGTCATCGACGAGTCCAAGCTCTTCAAGGGCTGCGCCCAGAAAGAGGCCCGCTCCGATATGAACGTGACCTTCCGCACCGGCAGCGAGGAACTGGACGCTCAGTTCGTCAAAGAAGCTACTGCCGCCGGATTCTCCAACGTCAAGGGTCACCGGAACGTGGGCGGCATGCGTGCCTCCATCTACAACGCCATGCCCATGGAGGGCGCTGAGGCCCTGGCCAGGTTCATGCGTGAGTTTGAAGCGAAAAACAAGTAAGCAGGTGAAGATATGTATAACGTAAAAACCCTCAACAAAATCTCTCCCATGGGTCTTGCCGTGCTTGACAAGAACAAATACGCCGTCTCCGACGAATGCGAGGCGCCTGACGCCATTCTGGTGCGGAGCGCCAAGATGCACGACTACACCTTCAATCCGGAGCTGCTGTGCATCGGCAGAGCCGGCGCAGGTACCAACAACATCCCCGTTGACCGCTGCGCCCAGGAGGGCATCGTGGTCTTCAACTCCCCCGGCGCCAACGCCGAGGCCGTCAAGGAGCTGGCCCTCTGCGCCCTGCTTCTGGCCTCCCGTGACATCGCCGGCGGCATCAAGTGGGTGGACAGCATCGCCTCTCCGGAGAACGACGTGGCCGCTATGGTGGAAAAGGGCAAGAGCCAGTTCGTAGGTCCCGAGATCCTGGGTAAAAAGCTGGGTATCATCGGTCTGGGCGCCATCGGCGCAAAGCTTGCCAACGCCGCCATTGCCCTGGGCATGACCGTTTACGGCTACGACCCCTTCATCTCTGTGGACGGCGCCTGGAAGCTTTCCAGCGAGATCATCCACACCAGCGATGTGGACACCATCTATCAAGAGTGTGACTATATCTCCATCCACGTCCCCTACACGGAGAAAACCAAGCACACCATCAATGCCGAGACCATCGGAAAAATGAAAGACGGCGTGCGGGTGCTGAACCTGGCTAGAGCCGAGCTGGTGGACGACGACGCGATGCTCGCCGCCCTGGAAAGCGGCAAGGTTGCCCGGTATGTAACGGACTTCCCCAACAACAAGACCGCTGGCGCCAAGGGCGTTGTGGCCATCCCCCATCTGGGCGCCTCCACTCCCGAGAGCGAGGATAACTGCGCTCTGATCGCCGCCAAGGAGATCGTGGACTACGTGGAAAACGGCAACATCACAAACTCCGTGAACATGCCCGCCGCCGTACTGCCCCGCTCCGGCAGCGTCCGTGTATGCGTGATCCACAAGAACGTGCCGGAGATGATCGCCAAGATCACCGGCGCCGTCTCCGCCGCCGGGCTGAACATTGAGAACATGCTCAACGCCAGCCGGGGCGACTACGCCTACACCGTCATCGACACCAATGGAAACGCCGATCCTCTCAACGACTCCATCAAAGCCGTAAACGGTGTGATCCGCGTCCGCGTGATCGCGTAACGGCATTACCTAATCCAAAACAGCAATCGCCGCCCGGATGGGCGGCGATTTTTAAATATGAAGGTTTTTTGAACGGCATTGTTTTTTCCGGATTTTGAAGTATAATGAGTATAAAGGAATTAAAATGATTCGGTTTTTCATCAAATTGGGAGGCTTGCGCCATGGAACATATCATGATGATCGTCAATCCCTACTCCGGCAAAGGAAAGGCCAAGGAGATGCTCTGCGATATCATCTCCCTTTTCGGAACCCACGAGTATATTATAACGGTATATGTGACAAGCTCGGAGCGCCGCTCCAGCTATTTCGCGGAGACTTACGGTGCCGACTACGGACTGGCCGTGTGCATCGGCGGCGACGGTACCCTCAGCGACACGGTCAACGGTATCATGCGTCTGCCCTTTGAAAAGCGGCCCGCCATCGGCTACATCCCCATGGGGACGGCCAACGACGTCGCCACCACCCTGCGTCTGCCCTCCGACCCCAAAAAGGCCGTTATGGCAGTGGCCCACGGCTCCCCTGTCGCCTTTGATATCGGGCAGATCGACGAGGACACCTTCTTCACGTACATCGCCGCCTTCGGCGCCTTTACCGAGGTCTCCTACGAGACGCCTCAGAACATCAAAAACTCATTGGGCCACCTTGCCTATGTTCTCGGCGGGATCGGAAGCCTGGCCACCATCAAGGAGCACCACGTCAAAATCGAGTATGACGGCGGCGAGCTGGAGGGCGACTATATCTTCGGCGGTGTGACCAACACCACCTCCGTGGCGGGCATCGTGAAATTCAGCCCCGACGACGTGAAGCTGGGCGACGGTCTGTTTGAGGTCATTCTGGTGAAAAAGCCCGTCTCTCTCCCCGATCTGAGTAAAACGGTGACGGCCATTCTCAATCAGGACATCGTCTCCGACAGCGTGACCATGCTGCACACCTCCCGGATCAAATTCACCTTTGACGAGCCGGTAAAATGGACCCGTGACGGCGAGGCCGGCGGTGAATACAAGGAGCTTGAGATCCGCAACTGCCGGGAGGCCGTGAAGATCATCCTGTAAGCCTTTCAGATACGTGTTGAATTTTTCCATCCGGACATATATAATATAGAAAAACCAAAGAAAGTGGCCCGCTGCCACTTTCTTGGTGTTTATAAAGGTTGTGATAACAATGACGGTCAACATCCTTGCCATCGGCGACGTGGTGGGAAACACCGGCCTGGATGTCGTTGCCAAAAAGCTGCGAAGCGTGCAGAAGCATTACGACATCGCCTTCACCGTGGTCAACGGCGAAAACGCCAACGGGGTTGGCATCACCCCCCGCCAGGCGGAGTCCCTATTCGATGCCGGCGCCGATGTGATCACCCTGGGCAACCACACCTGGGGCAGGCGGGAGATCATCCCCTACCTGGAGGACAACCGCCGGATCATCCGGCCGGCAAACTACGCTGCCCAGAACCCCGGCCGGGGATATACGGTCTGTGAAACAGACTTCGGAGACGTATGCGTCATGAATCTCATCGGCCGCTGCGGCATGGACTTCGGGCCGGACAATCCCTTTTTTGCCGCGGACCGGATCCTTCGTCAGACGGACGCCAAAATCACGCTTCTTGACTTTCATGCGGAGGCCACAAGCGAAAAGCTGGCCATGGCTTACTATCTGGACGGCCGGGTCAGCGCCATGTGGGGTACCCATACCCACGTTCAGACCAGTGACTGGGAGGTTTTCCCCAAGGGCACGGGCTACGTGACCGACGTGGGCATGACCGGCCCCGTCCGGTCTGTGATCGGCGTCCGATCCGAACTGTCCATCAACAAATTCCTCAACAACCCGCCCCAGCGGTATGAGGCCGCCTCGGACCGGGGCAAGATGGAATTTGCCGTCTTTGAGATCGATCCCGACACGGGCCGCTGCGTCAGCGCGGAGGCTCTGCGGATCCTTGTATGAGGTGAAAGCGATGAAAACTGCGCTCATAACCGGAGGTTCCCGGGGCATCGGCAGGGCCTGCGCCCAGGCCCTGGCCGAGGATGGATATCGGGTGGTGATCAACTACGTCCAGAGCAAAGCCCAGGCGGAGCAGCTTGCTCAGCAGCTGGGGGGCATGGCCGTCCGGGCTGACGTATCCGACCCGCACCAGGTGGCG
The DNA here is from genome assembly GCA_900321335.1 of uncultured Eubacteriales bacterium. Lineage (GTDB taxonomy): Bacteria > Bacillota > Clostridia > Oscillospirales > Oscillospiraceae > RUG678. Next base: position 3,725 of record ONVR01000111.1, read on the forward strand.
GAGATGGTTCAGATCTGCGGCGGTGTGGATGCCCTGGTCTGCTGCGCGGGGGTGTCCGTCATCAAGCTCTTTCAGGACACCACGACAGAGGACTGGGCGCGGATCCTGGGGATCAACCTGGGCGGCGCCATCAACTGTATTCAGGCGGTCATTCCCCACATGCTCCGGGAAAAGTCCGGCAGTATCCTGACTGTTTCCTCCATTTGGGGGCAAACAGGCGCCTCCTGCGAGGTCGCGTACTCCACCTCAAAGGCCGGCCTCATCGGTCTGACCAAGTCTCTGGCCAAGGAACTGGGCCCCTCCGGGATCCGGGTCAACTGCGTGTGTCCCGGTGTCATCGACACGGATATGAATGCCGGTCTTTCCCGGCAGACCCTCTCCGAGCTGGCGGCGGAAACGCCGGTCGGCCGTTTGGGTACGCCGGAGGAAGTCGCCGAGGC
>ONVR01000357.1 GCA_900321335.1 uncultured Eubacteriales bacterium
GATGAGCCGACAACCGCACTGGACGTGACGATTCAGGCACAGGTCCTTGAGCTGATGAAGACGCAGATCAAGCAGAACAACATGTCGGTTTTGATGATCACCCATGACCTTGGTGTAATTGCTGAGATCTGTGACCGCTGTGCTGTCATGTACGCCGGCGAGATCGTGGAAGAGGGAACTACCTACCAGGTCATCGACACGCCGAGACACCCCTACACGGAAGGACTTCTCAACTCCCTGCCGTCTATTGACAAGGATGTGGACCGACTGATTCCCATTGAGGGCGCGATGAGCGACCCCTTGGATCTGCCCGAGTACTGCTCTTTCTACAGCCGCTGTCCGTACCGCTGCGATAAATGCAAAGAGGGGAATCCGATGCTGCAAGAGGTTGAGTCCGGACACTTCGTAAAATGCTTTGTGAAGGGGGCGCACGGAAATGAGTGAGCTTGTAAGAGTCAATCACCTGAAAAAGTATTTTAAAACCCACTCCGGGACACTTCATGCTGTGGACGATGTAACGCTGGGGATCGAAGAGGGAACCACACTTGGCGTGGTTGGAGAATCCGGCTGCGGGAAATCCACCTTGGGGCGCACGATCCTGCGTATGCATGAGCCCACTTCCGGCGAGATTATCTACAATGGTGAGCTGATCAACGGCAAGAGCCAGCGGGAGCTCAAACTCCTTCGCCGGGATATGCAGATGATTTTCCAGGATCCCTACGAGTCTATCGATCCCCGTATGAGTATAGCCACCATCATTTCTGAGCCCCTGATCTGCCACCATATTTGTTCCTCAAAGAAGGAGATGGACGAGCGTGTCAAGGAGCTGATGGATACCGTTGGTATTGCGCCCCGCCTTGCCAACAGCTATCCCCATGAGTTGGACGGCGGTCGCCGGCAGCGTGTGGGAATTGCCAGAGCGCTGGCTTTGAATCCGCACTTTATCGTCTGCGACGAGCCCGTTTCCGCGCTGGATGTCTCCATTCAGGCACAGGTTTTGAACCTGCTGCAGGATCTTCAGCAGCAGAAAAAACTGACCTATATGTTCATCACTCATAACCTGTATGTGGTCAGACATATCGCCTCCCGGATCTGCGTGATGTACCTGGGACAGGTCGTAGAGCTCAGCGAGAAGAAAGATCTGTTTGAAAACACCCTGCATCCCTATACACAGGCGCTTCTTTCGGCGATCCCCATTCCCAGCACACTGAACAGAAGAGAGCGGATTCTGCTGGAGGGAGAGCTGACATCTCCCATTAATCCGAAACCCGGATGTCGCTTTGCATCCAGATGCAGATTTGCAAGAAAAGAGTGCTTCGAGCGTACACCGGAACTGCGTGATGCCGGTAACGGGCACTACGTCGCCTGTCATTTTGCAGGCGAGTGCAAATAGAAGTCCCAAAAAGACATATTAAGGAGGAGGAAAAATGAAAAAAGTAATTGCAATTCTACTGGCAGTGTTGATGCTTACAGCTCTGTTCGCGGGCTGCGGCGGAAACAAGAAAGCCGAGGACACCACCCCGGCAGACACATCCACACCTGCGGATAGCTCCGCCCCTGCGGACACAGCAGAACCCGCAGATACAGCGGAGCCCGCGGATACGGCAGAGCCTTCAGCCGCAGGTTCCACCGGTATCACCGATTTCCGTGTCGGTATGTTTGGCGAGCCCTCAACACTCGACCCCAGCGCCGTCTCCCTGCAGGCGAATAACTGTGCTGTTGAAGCATGTGTTTACGCCACGTTGTTCGACTATGACTGCGAGACCGGAGAGTATTATAATTATGCCGCTACCGGCTATGAGTGGACTGACGATACCCATCTGAAGATCACCATGCGGGACGACATTTACTCCCACACCGGCAAGCACATCACCGCTAAGGACGCAGCGTTCTGCCTGAACCGCGGCACTGAGAACCCGGCACTGGCCAACACCTATCAGTACTTTGTTCCCGGTTCCTTCACTGCGGTGGACGACACCACGCTGACTGTTGAGACCACCACTGTCAACTACGGAGCATGGCAGACTCTTGGCCTTGCTGTTTGTGCCATTTATTCCGAGGAAGACTACAAGGCTGCCGGCAGTGACGACGCTTGGGCACGGAATCCTGTAGGCTGCGGTCCCTATGTGTTTGACCACTGGGATGCTGGCAACGAAATCGTTCTGAAGAAGAATGATAACTTCTGGGGTGACGCTCCTGTATTCAACTCCATCACCTTCAAGTTTATTCCCGACCCCAACTCCCGTACCCTCGCACTCCAGGGACACGATATTGACTTTGCCGAGAACATCGGCGCGTCTCTGGCTCCCACGCTCGAAGGTGTTGAAGGTGTTGAACTGTTCTACAACGATATCGGCGAGACGCAGATGATCTGGTTCAACAACCTGGACAATGAAGCACTTGCAAAGCCTGAGGTCAGAAAAGCTCTCGAGTATGCCACCAATAAAGAGGCTATTCTTTACACCATCTACAATGGTATGGGCTCTGTTTCCGACAGTATCTTCACCGCTGCCAGCGCCCAGTACAGAGCGCCCAAGGCTGAGGATTACCGTCCTTATGACCCTGCAAAGGCAAAGGAACTGCTTGCTCAGGCCGGTTACGAAAACGGCCTTTCCATCACCCTGACCTGCTATGAGTCCACAGACTATCAGAACCTTCTGACCATGCTTAAAGAGCAGTGGGCTGAGGTGGGCGTTAACTGTGAGATCAAGACCTATGACCGCGGTGCGTTCTTTGAGAATCTGTACGGTGGCAATTTCGATGCCTACACCATTCACAATGTTGGCCTGGATCCCTCCATCCGTCTGATCAACTATCGTTCCAACCTATCTCGTGCTGACGGCAACCTGACCGGTTTTGCAAACGAGGAATACGACAAGCTGGTTAATGACAGCTTCGTGGCCAAGACCACTGAGGAGCGCGATGCCCTCGTTATGGATGCGGCAGATATTCTCCGCTCGGTTTGCCCGTTCTTCTCTATCGTTGATACGTTCCAGATCGAAGCCGGTGTTCCCGGCCTGACCAACGTGGATAACGGTCCTACCAGCTACATGCTTTACTATCATTTCGGAAACTGATCAAACCCGTAAATAAAGACTGCAGCCCGGGCATTTCGCCCGGGCTGTAGTTGAATTACTTGTTATTTGAAAGGTGAGGAATGATTTTCTTTCCCCTGTTGATCTCTTCATAATACCTTGCTACTTGACAGGAGAAGAGAAGACGCTCACAAAGGTGGGGATCATCCAGATCAAGGCTGCATAATTCACAGGCCTTTTTTATCTTATACATTACCGTATTTCTGTGCATATGGAGTTTTTTTGCAGTATCTGCAATGCTCTTGTCAGAGAGCAGATAGAAATACAGTACCGCCCGCAGGTTGTTGCCTTTTTCCTCGTCATACCGTGTCAGATAGGCAATGGCAGGGTGAGCAAGGTACATGATTCCATCGCTGCCGGTAAAAGCCTTGAAGCCGATGGCTGCAAGATCAATGGTCAGGTACATACCCAGCCTTTCAAAGGTGAAGATCCTTGTTTCCTGCCCTACCTTGATCTGCAGAGCCAGCTTTACTGTGTGCCGGAGCAGCTTATACAAGAGACATAGGGCCGACAGATCCCGGGTCCCGTTGCCGAGTCCGAGATACCCGTTGGTCTTTTCCAGAATCTTTGTGATCTGTTCAAAATCATATGGGTAATCGAACCGTCGTTCCCGATAGGTGATGAGGATGATGATTTCATTATCTCGGACAGTACCGAAGCTGTTGGGGATCAGGGACAGAAGGTGCCGCATGACGAGGGTATACGGAATCTTCTTATTATCCTCGTTGTTGAATTCCACAACACAGACCTGAACGAAAGGTCCTTCGGCATTTGGAAGCTGGTTGAGCATGGAACGGATATCATCTGTTGTAAGATTATCATTGGAGATGATCTCACTCCAGTATCGGCTGAACTGCCGCGAAGACTCCTCTGTAAAGGGAGCCTGAAGGTACTCGCTCATTCGATTCAACAGGGCGCCAAGGGGATCGGAAAAGCCGAAAACAGTCAAGTTTTCCGGGAAAACAACCGCATGTTCAAGCTCCTGCGACCAATCTGAGATCATCAATATGGAACCGGGAAAAGCAGAAGGGGCATGCGCCTTGAAGAAAGCAACGGTATCTCCGGCGTTTGCCAGGTGAACGACACCGGAAAGAAACTCATTCTGGTTGTGCAGATACATTAAATGGCTGGGAGTGGCCGGAGGCGCAGTCCATTCAACCCTGGAGTATACGAGATCCAGATCCAGCGTTTGAACAATATCCTGAATATCAAACATGCCAATACCCCCAAAAAGACTCGAGAAAAAGTTGACAGAGCGGAAATGATTCGTTACTTTAAAACCAGTATACCTTTTTTGACTGCATTCGTCAATTCAGACGCACAGGAGGTGATCGCGTGAACAGAAGAGAAAATATGCTTGCCATTTTACGGCATGAACCCCACGACCACGTTGGAAATTTCAAAACAGATATGTGCCAGTGCGGAGGCAGTCTGGAAACTTTTGAAAACGGCCCCAAAGGGGGCGGGACTGACGGATTCGGCGTAAACTGGCTGCCTACGGAGTCAGCAATGGGACAGGGTGTTCCTTTTGGTGAGCCGATTTTGAAAAATGTCTGCGATTGGGAAGGTATCGTGGTATTCCCGGACTTGGATACATATGACTGGCAGGGACAGGCAGAAAAACAGCTGTCCCGCTTTGACCCGGAAACCCAGATTATTGAATACGGCATGTGGAACGGGCCGTTTCTTCGGATGGCGCATTTGCTGGGATTTGAAAACTGCCTGTGCGCCATGTATGAGGAGCCTGAGGCCTGCGAGGCGCTGTTAAACGCAATCGTAGACTATAAGATCCGGCTTGCAGAGCGCGTAGTGGATTATTTTCATCCGGACAGTATATGCACTTACGATGATGTGGCTACAGAACGGGCTACCTTCATGTCACCTGCTGTTTACCGCAGCCTGATCAAACCCGTGCACACCCGGTTCAACCAGGCAGTTCTGGACATGGGCGTGATTCCCAATACCCATATTTGTGGGAAATGTGATGCCATCGTGCCGGACCTTGTTGATGAAAAATCCGCGGCATGGGAGATATGTCAGCCTGAAAACGATCTGCTTGAACTGCAGAGGATGGTAGGGGATAAGCTGGCATTTATCGGAGGATTCGATATGAAAGGCGAGATGGCCTACCGGGATCCGTCCGAAGATGAACTGCGGGAGAGCGTAAGGAAAACCATTGATCTGTATGCACCGGCAGGCAATTTCGCGCTGATGGGTATGATCATGTATCAAGACACGGAACGGTTTATCAGGACCATGAACATTATCAGTGACGAGGCTGTTCGTTACGGGACAAACTATTACGCAAGAGGATAAAAACCAGATGGCGTTGCTATTGATTTGGGAGGGAAGAATATAATGGACGTTGCTGCGAGAATCGCTTTGATCATCCTGACGGTGGCGGTTCTGATAATAATATTCGTATACAGGCGCCTGGATAAAGAGCGATACCGCGCCATGACCTGCGTCAATGAGATGGACGAGGAGCTTCGAAGATGGATCGGAATCGGAAAGGAACTGGCCTGCCTCGGCGATGAAAACAGCGATACGGCAAAACAGGTTGAGACGCTTGCGGCTGCCTATGAAAAGATCCGGAAAGGCAATCTGCAGAAAATCTCGGTTGTCAATCAGATCTTCCCCCAGGTCTATGCTGTTGCTGTGCATACCAGCGATACGGTCTCCGGAGCGGAGAAGATCCGCCAGCTCAACGATTGTTACAGGGAAATATCCGATGTGGCAGATCAATACAATCAGTGTTCAGAAAAGCTGGCGGCTTATCTGGAAAACGGACTGACAGGGCTCACAGGAAACATATTCCGGATGCGCGTGCCGGAGCCAATGGAGAACCTGAC
>ONVR01000160.1 GCA_900321335.1 uncultured Eubacteriales bacterium
CAATTTCTGGACCTACTGGCGGACGATGTTCGCGTTCTACAACTGCAACAGCGCGCTGGAAATGAAGCGCTATATGCAGCGCTTCATTCACCACATCGACGGTCTGCCGGACCTGCGGGCGCTGCGATTCACCAAGTACAATCAATATGAGTCCATGATCCTTCCAATGGTCAAATATCTGGAGAGCCATGGCGCGCAGTTCCATTTCAATACGCAGGTCATGGATGTGTGCTTTGACATTCAGGGCGTCTGCAAGACGGCAAAGCGCGTAGAACTGCTCTCTGAGGGCAAGCAGGAGTTCCTCGATCTCACGGAGAACGACTTTCTGTTCATCACCAACGGAAGCAACGTAGAGAACTCCTCCATCGGCGGTCAGGACAAAACTTGCGAGTTCATCAAGGACATCCGCCCCGGCGGTTCCTTCGACCTGTGGCGCAAGATCGCCGCGCAGGATCCTGCCTTCGGCCGCCCGGAAAAATTCTACGGCGATCCGGAGGAGTGCAACTGGATGGGCGTCACCGTCAACACGCTGGATGAAAAGATCCTGCCCTATATCAAAAACATCTGCCAGCGTGACCCGCTGTCCGGAAAGGTGGTCACCGGCGGGATCGTGACGGCGCAGGATTCCGGCTGGCTCCTGAGCTGGACCATCAACCGGCAGCCCCAGTTCCACTCCCAACCCAAGGATCAGTGCCTGGTGTGGCTCTACGGGCTCTATACGAACCGACCCGGCGACTATGTGAAAAAACATATGCGCGATTGCACCGGCAAGGAGATTTGCATGGAGTGGCTGTACCACATCGGCGTGCCTGTAGATGAAATTGAGACTTTGGCTGAGAAAAGCGCCAAAACGATCCCCGTCATGATGCCTTTTGCCAGCGCATATTTCATGCCGCGCTGCGCCGGGGACCGGCCGGAGGTCGTCCCCGAGGGTGCCGTCAACTTTGCATTCCTTGGCAACTTCGCCGAGGTGCCGAGAGACACCGTGTTCACCACGGAGTATTCCATGCGCACCGCCATGGTTGCAGTCTACACGCTCATGGAGGTGGACCGTGGCGTCCCTGAGGTGTGGGGCAGTATCTATGACGTCCGCGATCTGCTGAAAGCGGCCATCAGCATGCGGGACGGTGCTCCGCTGACCGAGATGAAGCTCGGCTTCAAGGAGCGAATCGCAGTGAACAAGGCCCTTGATTTCATCAAAGGGACAGATGTGGAGAAACTATTGAAGGAATACCACGTCATCTGAGGAGAAAGAAAATGAAGAGAATTTCCGCGTTCGTAGTTGCTCTGGTGCTTACGCTCTCTCTCACATCCTGCGGATCGAAGGACGTGGACACAGAGATTCAGCCTGATTCTGAACCGACTGCCACAGATCAGCCTGTGTCTCCAACGAATGATATTTCTTCGTCTGCGGATACGCATATAGTCGTCCTTTCCTCTGTGCAGAGTGAAGATGGAAGCTTTACACATGCGGCGATGATCGACGGAACACCCGCCCCGGAGTTCGATTATGTCTGGCATGCTGACCCTGGCGAAGTTCACAGCGACGTGAAGAATGCCCCGGCGGAATACTTCACCGGCACTGCGCCTGAAACCGACGCCATTGCCTACATTGCCCATGACATCCGCTATTACCCCGAACTGCCGGAGAGTGGATTCGTCAGAGTACAGTACGATGACAACCAGGAGTGGGCTTACTATTATACCGATGGAGAAAACAAAGATATTATTTTCTCCACGCTTCCGATTCAAGGGAGCGGCTTTCCCAACGCTATGATGCATTCCGCCGCAGACGCTTACGAAAATGCGGTGCTGCATATTTCTCAGACAGGCACCTATATCCTGGAGGGAGAATGGCACGGGCAGGTTTGGATCGATCTGGGAGACAGGGATGAAACCTTCATGGACGAGCGCGCAAAAGTCACCGTCGTGCTGAACGGCGTGGATGTTACCTGTTCCGTAGCGCCGGCGCTCGTATTCTACAGCGTGTATGAATGCGACAACGGTTGGTCGGAACGCAGTGATTACGGATATGCCGTCGACACATCGAATGCCGGAGCCGTTACGGTGATCGCTGACGGAACCGTCAACAACTTTTCCGGAACCAATGTCTTTCGGATGCTGAAAACGAAGTATAAAGAGGAAGAAGAACAGTTTGCCCATTCAAATTCAGTCAGACTTCAGAAGAAAATGCGAAAGCTGGACGGCACATATTACTCCTTTGTCACCATGAATGTAGAGGGAGGAACCAAGGGGACCGGCGTCCTGAATATCAAAGCTGACTATGAGGGCCTGGATACAGAGCTGCACCTGACGGTCAACGGGGGCAACATCCACATTCAGGCGGGAGACGACGGCATCAACGTCAACGAAGACAAGGTATCTGTATTCACCATGAACGGTGGAAGCCTTCATATTCTGGCCGGTTTGGGCAATGAGGGCGACGGCGTGGATTCCAACGGTTACCTGATCGTGAATGGCGGTACCGTGATTGCCATGGCAAAACCCCAGTCCGACTCCGGGCTGGACTCCGACTGCGGCACCTATATCTTCGGCGGGACGGTCGTGGCGCTGGGCTCCACCATGGATTGGGCGGAATCGGACGATGACGGAGCGCCTGGAGATCAAGCAGCCATGAATCTTCAGTTCTCCGCTGCCCAAAGCGCTGATGAGGCGATCATCGTCACTGACACGGATGGAAAGGTGATCTTTGCCTACGACCCCGACAAGGACGAAACCACCGGAGCAAACGCACGTTCCTATCAGGGCGCGATCATTTCTTCCCCTGATATTCTGGTGGGCGGCACCTATTACCTGTATGTCGGCGGCGATGTTTACGGCAGAGAAACCATGGGTATCTTTGACCCAGCTACAATCAGCGGCTTTACTGAGGAAGCGATACAGCAGTGCTATGCTTCCACGGGCACGCTCGGCGGTATGGGCGGTTTCGGCGGTATGATGCCTTTCGGCGGCAGAGGCGAACCCGGTCAGCCTCCGGAAAGCGCCGGCAGCCCGAATGGGTTCGAAAGGCCTAACAGCATGATCGAGAAAGCAGACGGAAACGGTGAAATGGAGTTCTATATGGAGGATCGAGTCAACGGTTTCCGCTGCGTCACGGATTATTCCAGATAATACCCGTGCGGGCGAGTTTCGCATCGAAAGAATCTTCATACGCCAACAGAGCTTTCATCCATGGTGGATCGCTCCGGCGTATGAAGATTTTTTAGGCACTGCGCTGCATCTGTCTGAAAAACAGACACGCATCCGCCGCTGACTGTTTTCGACTTCGCAGTTCAGTTCTACACTGTCGTTGAAAGGCAGGACATGATCGACAGAGGCGAGGTGGAGCTTTTGACGGAAGATGAACAGAGCCGGGAGATCCTCGAATCATTGGTCTGGAACACAACGGGCCTTGAGAAGATCATTTCAGAAACCCTCTCGCAGTCCGACTATCAAGAGTGGCTGCATGCGCACGCGGCGCCGTATCTGGAGCTTATGGCCTATTACCGCTGCGCTATGATGGAGGTTGAAACAAAGTTCCGTGTGTTGAGCGAGGAGCGTTCTCTGCAATATGACCACAATCCGATTGAGACGATCCGGACGAGGCTGAAGCGGCCTGAGAGCATCATCCGAAAGATGAACAAGCGCGGCGCGCCGCTGACGCCGGAGAGCATCGAAATCACACTGAACGACGTGGCGGGCGTCCGCGTGATATGCTCCTTCATCACCGACATTGACCTGCTGGCGGACGCTTTTTTGCGCCAGGACGATATTCGCCTGCTGGAACGCAAGGACTATATTCGCAATCCCAAGCCGAATGGTTATCGGAGCCTGCATTTGATCGTGGAGATCCCGATCTTTCTTCATGACCAGAAGCGGCTCATGAAGGTGGAGGTGCAGCTGCGCACAACGGCCATGGACTGGTGGGCGAGCGCGGAACACAAGATACGTTATAAGAAGGACCTTGACCCGGATCTGTTGAAGGAGATCGATCAAGAGCTCCTGGAGGGCGCAAGGATCGGTGCGGAGCTGGATGAGAAAATGGCGCAGATCCACAGGAAAGTAATACAACGGGGTACTGAGGTGTCACCGTAATCGGAGAAAGGAAAATTGCAATGATCAGAACAAGCGTTGTCAATCTGACGGAGATTCCCGCCGTCGCGTTCCGGCAGAAGCTGACCTCCGGTGGTTCCGGCGTGACGATTCTGCGCTATGGAGCGGAGCAGCCGGGTGTTGCATCCATCAGCAAGACCTCCGGGAGGCCGATTCCCGTGGCAAACTGTCCTGCGGAGCTCTACCCGGAAACCGCCTTCGCCGAGGCGATTGCCCTGACAGCGGGAATGCCTTATCGACGGCTTGGCACAGTCCGTGTCACAGGAGAACTTGTCCTCGCACCGGATACGTTGGAATCCGAGCCGGAGACGCTGCGGGAGACCGCAGTCATCATCGATTCGGAGGAGTATCAGAGGATCGTCGATTGTTACACCGACCGGACAAGAAAGCTCAACTATGATCTCCTGAACCGTGATTTCATCCAAACCGCTCACAGCAGTGGGCAGGTGCGGTTGATGATTGAGGAGCGTGCGACGGCTGACGAGATCCGCACAGAGATCGTCAAAGCCCAACTTAAAAAACTGGCTCGCAACCCAACGCTGACGGAGCCGCAGATCGGCGAAATGATCAAGCTGCTGGACGAAGTCAGTCCCAAGAGCGTGTTCAGGCCGCTGAATGACGAGATTCGCAAGTGGCTCCGTACTGCGGGAAAGCGTGAGCGGGATGCGTAAAACGGCGCCGATGATCGTAGCGAAAACGGGCTACATCGTGATTTCCGCCGCGCTTTGCGTGCTCGGCGTTTTGTTCATTGTCAATCCGGCGTCCACCGTTTCCATGATCGGGCGGGTGACAGGCATTGCGTTTTGCGTTTTCGGCGTGATCAAAATAATCGGTTATCTGTCAAAGGATCTGTTCCGCCTTGCGTTTCAGTATGACTTGGCGTTTGGGATCCTTGTCTTGGCGCTGGGCGTGATTTCCCTGATTCACCCCGGCAATGCCATGACCTTTGCCTGTATCGCGCTGGGCATCTGCGTGCTGGCGGACGGCTTGTTCAAGATCCAGATTGCCATTGACGCGAAGGCCTTTGGCATCACTGTATGGTGGATGATCCTGATCGTCGCGATCTTTTCCGGTACCGTCGGCACGATTCTGGTTTTCCGCCCCACGGAATCTGCGGAAGCTCTGACCACGCTCATGGGCATTTCTCTTCTGGGAGACGGCATCTTGAATCTGACGACCGTGTTGTCGTCGGTGCGAATCGTGCGCCACCAGAGACCAGATGATGTCATTGACGCGAACGGTTTTGAAATCAGGTAAATATCCAATCCTTGTCGGGATCGTTCTGACGCTGCTGATACCGTGAAGCCTCTCAAAAAAATACATCGGCGGCGAGTCGCCGGGAAAGGAACGCAGTATATTTGAAAAAGTCAACCCCGCCCACCCGGACAAGGTGGCGGATCGGATCGCCGGCGCGCTGGTCGATCTGGCGTATCAGAAAATGCATAATCCCCGAATCGCCGTGGAGGTACTGCTGGGCCACGGTAGCTGCCATATCATTTCAGAAACCTCTGTTGAGCTGCCGATCGTAGTGGTGGAAGCTGCGGTTCATCGGATCGCCGGGCCGCTTGCAGTGGACTACCGGGAGGTTCCGCAAGATTTCTATCTGGCAAGAAATCAGCAGCGCGGAGCTGCAAAGGACATACCCCCACGCGGAGGTCAATCCCCTGGGCGACTGGACCGGCGGCTCGGACGTGGATGCTGGAGCCACAAACCGCAAGCTCGGCAACGATATGGCCGATTCCGTCACCGGCGGCGGGCTCCACGGTAAAGACCTCTCCAAAGCGGACGTCAGCATCAACATCTGCGCGTGGCTGAAAGCGCAGGAGACTGGACAGCCGGTGGAATACGTCTGCGTGATCGGAGACGACACGGTCAGCGGGATCCCGTATTCACAGATGGTGGAGACCGCGAGGGAGTATATCCAAGGAATCGGCGGCTTTGAGCAATTCGCCGAATGGGGCCTTGTAAGATAACAAATAACGATACGGAGGTAAGATCATGAACAAGATCAAGCACGCAGCAGAGCGGAAGGCCTTTCAGATCGCCTTGGAACGGGTGGTCGAGCGGGCGCAGACGGAAAGCGCCGCCGAAGTGGCGGACAGCCTTGTCAGTCTGATCGAAAAGGTCCTTGGCAGCACCTGGAAGGATGAGTCTTACGCCATGCTCCGCAGCATCGGAACCGACCCGGACAGCAAGTGGGCGCGATATGCGGATCGGATCATCAAGGAAACCGATCACCACATTCTGACCACATTCCTGCTCAACGCGGCCTATGAGGGCGGCTTCCGCGGTTACAAGACAGCGCACGAGGCGTCGGAGGAGCTCGGCGTCAACATTCCCTGGATCGTGCTGATGGATCCCACCAGCGCCTGCAATATGCACTGCACCGGCTGCTGGGCCGCCGAGTACGGCCACAAGCAGAATCTCAGCTTTGAAGACATGGACAAGGTGCTGATGGAGGGCAAGGAGCTGGGCCTGCACGCCTGCCTGTTCACCGGCGGCGAGCCGCTGATGCGCAAGGCAGACATCCTGCGCCTGTGTGAGAAACACCGGGACGTTGCCTTCCATGCCTTCACCAACGGCACGCTGATCGACGACGATTTTTGCAAGGAACTGCTCCGGGTCGGCAATTTCTTTGTGTCCGTGAGCATTGAGGGCTTTGAAGAGGCCAACGACTCCCGCCGCGGTGATGGGCACTTTGAAAAGGCACTACACGCCATGGAGCTGATGCACTCCTATCACATTCCCTTCGGCGTCTCCATCTGCTACACCAGTCGGAACTACAAGGACGTCACCAGCGACGAGTTCCTGGACATGCTCATCGAAAAAGGCTGCTACTTTGCCTGGTACTTCCACTACATGCCGGTGGGAATGAACGCGTCGACGGACCTGTTGCTCACTCCGGAGCAGCGGCTTTACATGAAAGACCGCATCCGGGAGATCCGCGGTCTGGAGGGGGGTAAGGAAATCTTCGCCATCGACTTCCAGAACGACGGAGAGTTTGTCGGAGGCTGCGTGGCCGGCGGCAAGTATTACTGCCATATCAACGCCGCCGGTGACGTGGAGCCCTGCGTGTTCATCCATTATTCCGGGGCGAACATCCACGACATGAGCTTCCTGGATTGCCTGCGTCAGCCGCTGTTCCTGAAATACAGAGAAGGTCAACCCTTCAACGACAACCTCCTGCGGCCCTGCCCGATGCTGGAGAACCCGGAACTTTTGCGGGCCATGGTGGCCGAGACCGGCGCGACAAGCACCGACCTGGAGGCACCGGAGAGTGTCGAGCATCTCTGCGACAAGTGCGTATCTTATGCATCCTGCTGGCAGCCCTGTGCCGACGCCGTGTGGGAGCAGATCCATCCGAAGGCCTGACTAAAAACAGAACACGATACAGAAAACCGGGCGCGGTCAGATCGACTGCACCCGGGTATTCGTCTCGTTTTTCTTTACCACTGAACATTTTTGCGTTTTTTTTATGGTATAATGGTTCGAACAGTTAAACGAAGGGTGTGAAGCGATGGAAG
>ONVR01000220.1 GCA_900321335.1 uncultured Eubacteriales bacterium
ACCAGATCCACCTGGTCGATCCGGGAGGACTGGGCAAACTCCCGGGTGCTGCTTCTGGCGTTGGATACGGTGCTGTATTCCTTCTGCTGGATCATGCCGCTGATCTCCTGGGAGAAGGCGGTGAGCTTGGCGGGCACCGTGTTGGCGTACTCCGCCAGGTCGATGAGAGACAGCGTGGTCTTCTGACCGGGGCAGCGCCGGACGCAGGTGTCCACAAAGCTGTCCACGATCTTCTGGCCCAGGTCGATGGTCTCCATGGAGGTGTTCTGGGACAGGGCATTGAGCCAGTCGGTGTAGTACCAGCCAACACCGGGCTCCGTCTCCTCGGAGGCGATCAGGTAATCCGCGTGCTGACCCATCATCAGAGCCGTCTCCGCCGTGGCCATCAGGCAGGCGTCAAAGCCCACAAAGTCGAACTTCACGCCCCCGTCCCGGAGGGCGGTGTTGATCTCAGCCAGATCCATGGAGCCGGCAGATACGAACTTCTCGTCGTAACCGTAGCCCGTGACGGAACCTCCGCCGTGATCCCAGAGGATCAGGTCATAACGGTCCGCGGGGTAGTTCTCGGCGCTCCACTTGATGAAGCTGGACAGGTTGCCCGGATCCACCATGGTGCCGCTGCCCGCGTCGCTGACCAGACGGATCAGGTTGCCGCTCTCCACCTTGTAGATCTGGTTGACGGAGTTGGAGATGCCGTTTGTCCGCCACTGGCGGCAGCCGCCGGTGTAGACGATGATGTTGACCTTGTCCGACAATGTGGCCGAGGCCATCTCCTGCAGGTCTGAGGTGGCCATGCCGCTCTTGGACTCCAGGTCCGTGCCGCACATGTACACCATCAGGGTGACAACGTCCCTGCCGCCGCCGACGATGTTCGTGTATTTGGCCCGGGAGCCCGCCGCCACCGTCCGGTCCAGACTGGCGGTGCTGGTGGCCGTCTGGACAGCAGAGGAGGAGCCGTAGTCCTCGGTGTAGTAGCTGCCCGTGCCGGAGCTGCCCACCAGACCGCTGAGGATGTCGGACAGACCGCCCATGCCGCCGGAGGACGCGGCGCTGCTGCTGTAGTTATAGTTGTTGGTGGTGCTGTTGTACGTGTCGTAGCTGTCCCCGGTGCTGCCGCTGCCTCCGCCCCCGAACAGACCGGAGAGCTTGCCGCCGCCGAAGATTAAAATGGCGCCGATGATGATAATGGGCAGGAGCTTGCCGAGGCCGAAGCCCCCGGAGCTTCTCTGGGAGCCGGAGGAATCGTTCCGCTGACGGCCTCCCTGGCCCGGAGAGCCGCCGGGACGGGCCGAGCCGCCCGGCCGGTTGCCTACGGGACCGGTGCCCAGACCTTCGCCCCGCCTGTGTACGCCGGCGCTCTGGCCCGTGACGTTTTTCTTTCGGCCCAGGGGTCGGTTGTTATTGTTGTTTTCCATAGTATCAACCTCTTGATCCTTTGTTCGGGCGGAATCGGAAAAATCCACCATAATATAAGTAATTATAGCGCCTGGAGAAATGACCCGTCAAGTAAAAATCTATCGCCCCGGAGCTATTGAAATCACCGTGCGCCTGCTGGTATAATAAAAGGGTCAAAATACCGATTACAGGAGGAGACTATGGAAACGAGACCTTACGTATCCTGGGAACTTATCGGCGCGTTTATGAAAGACGCCTTTCAGGCCGTGGGCGTGCCGGAGCAGGACGCGGCCATCTGCGCCGACGTGCTCATGGAGAGCGACCGCCGCGGCATCGAAAGCCACGGCTGCAACCGCTTCAAGCCCATCTATATCGACCGCATCAACGCGGGGATCCAGAAGCCCGTGACGGACTTCGAGATCCTCAAGGACACCCCCACCACCCTGGTGGCAGACGCCCATGACGGTATGGGCATGGTGGCCTCCCACAAGGCCATGACGGCCATCATCGAGAAGGCGAAGACCTACGGCATGGCCGCCGCGGCCATCCGCAACTCCACCCACTACGGCATCGCCGGCTACTGGGCCACTATGGCCACCAAGGCGGGCATGATCGGCATCACCGGCACCAACGCCCGTCCCTCCATCGCCCCCACCTTCGGCGTGGAGAACATGCTGGGCACCAACCCCCTGACCATCGCCCTGCCCACGGATGAGCCCTTCCCCTTCTGCATCGACTGCGCCACCTCCATCACCCAGCGGGGCAAGATCGAGTACTTTGCCCGCTCCGGAAAGGACACTCCCGCTGGTATGGTCATCGGCCGGGACGGTACCGCCAAGACGGACAGTGAGGAGATCCTGGTGGATCTGACAACGGGCAAGGCGGCCCTGGCGCCTCTGGGCGGCATCGGCGAGGAGCTGGCCGGCTACAAGGGCTACGGCTACGCCACGGTGGTGGAGATCCTCTCCGCCGCGCTCCAGATGGGCAGCTTTTTGAAGATGCTCAGCGGCGTGGGGCCCGACGGAGCCAAGCAGCCCTATCACCTGGGCCACTTCTTCATCGTGGTCAATCCCGCGTTCTTCCTGGGTGAGGAGGCCTTCAAAAAAACGGCGGGAGACATCCTCCGGGCGCTGCGTGCCTCGGAGAAGGCCCCCGGTCACGACCGGATCTACACCGCCGGGGAGAAGGAATACCTGACCTGGCTGGAGCGGAAGGACAAGGGCGTGCCCATGGGCGAGGCGGTCCAGAAGGAGTTTATCGCCGTCCGGGACAAGTATCACCTGCCCTACAAATTCCCCTTTGAGGAATAAGCGGGCACAAAAAAGCCACAAAGCAAGGAAAGGATCAGGAAAGGCTTCGCCGGAGACGGCGGAGCCTTTTTGCGGATTTTATAAATGATATTGACTATATATGACGGTTTTATACAAAATGCGCCTGGCTGTATCAGTCTGCGGCGTGAAATTACACACAGCACAGGAGCGGGGCGCGTCCCCGCTCCTGTTGCCGTCCCCGGCGGAAACCATTTCCAAACCCCCAAAACAGCATATACAACAGGGCCCTCGGGGCGCACTTCGCAAGGAAGTTGCTTTGAGGCAGCTATTACCGGCTCAAAAGAATATGAAATCGGCGTGACCATTGCGGT
>ONVR01000150.1 GCA_900321335.1 uncultured Eubacteriales bacterium
CCTACGGTGTGGGGACGGACGTTGCACACGTCCGCGGGAGGGGCAAGCCCCTCCCCTACGGTGTGGGGACGGACGTTGCACACGTCTGCGGGAGGGGCAAGCCCCTCCCCTACGGCAGCAACGGACATTTCTGCAAATACGAAAGGCGCAACAAGCGCACGGTGCGATGCACCGTGCGCTTTTTGCCCTATGACACGCAGTCTGCCCTATGACGCTCAGTCCTTGTTGATGGTCTCCTCGATGGTGTCCTTCACGTTCTCCACCACGTCGGCGGCTTTGCTGCGGATGCGCTGGCTGTCCTCGTCGCTCATGACGCTGACCACCTCGCCGTCGGTCTTGATGACCTCCACCTTGCAGCCGAAGCCGATGGTGGCCAGCACAGAGGCCAGCAGCACCCACTTGGCAGAGGCCAGGCCCACCACGGCGCCCACCACGCCCACGCTTACCGGGATATCCAGAACGGTCTTGCCGTCCTTGGTCACCAGAATGCGGGAGACACTGCCCTTGTTCACCAGTTCCTTGACCTTATCAATGACGCTTTTGCTGTCCATAAATTCATCCTTCTTTCATAGTGGCGCCGGAGCAATGCCCCGTCCGCCTGATTGTTGGACACAGTATAGCACTATTGTACCCGGTTTTTGCGGATTTTTTGTGAACAAATCTTTCCAGCGCGGCCTGGCGCGCTCTTGCAAAGAAGACCGCTTTCTGGTATTGTATACCGGCTAAGAGAAAGAAGGATACGCAAGATGACAACGTTTCGCGCACTGTTCGCGCCGCGGGATATGAGCCAGGGCACGCCCTGGAAACGGATCGCGGAATTCGCCTTTCCCCTGCTGATCGGCAACTTCGCCCAGCAGCTGTACAGCACGGTGGACGCGGTGGTGGTGGGCAACAGCCGCTGGGGCTACACGGCTCTGGGCGCCGTGGGCAACGCAGGCCCGGTGCTCAACCTCCTGCTGGCCCTGTTCGTGGGCATCTCCACCGGCGCCGGCATCCTGGTCAGCCAGTACTTCGGCGCCAGGGACCGGGAGGGGCTCAGCCGCACCATCGGCAACTGCATCACCCTCACCGCCATCGCCAGCGCCGTCATCATGCTCATCGCCCCGCTGATCACCGGGCCCATGCTCCGGGCGGTGGGGACGCTGGAGAGCATGTACGGCCAGTGCAAGGCCTACCTGGACATTTTCTTCTACGGCATCGCCGGCTTCTTCTTCTACAACATCTTCGCCGGCATCCTCCGGGGCCTGGGGGACTCCTTCTCGGCCCTGCTGTACCTGATGGTCACCTCGGCGCTGAACATCGTGGGCGACCTGCTGCTGGTGGACAGCATGGGCGTGGCGGGCGTGTCCCTGGCCACGGTCGCTGCCCAGGGGATCTCCGCCCTGCTGTGTCTGCGAAAGCTGCTGAGCTTGAAGGACGTGTTCTCCCTCACCCGCCGGGATCTGAAGCCGGACCGGGGCTATCTGGGCCGGATCGTGGGGCTGGGCCTGCCCTCGGGCCTGACCCAGGCCATCTTCTCCTGCGCCATGATGGTGGTGCAGCGGCTCATCAACGGCTTCGGCGACGAGATGTTCATCGCCTGCAACGTGATGGTCATGCGGGTGGACGGCTACGCCATGCTCCCCAACTTCTCCTTCGGCCAGGCCATGAGCACCTTTGCCGGGCAGAACATCGGCGCCCGGCGGCTGGACCGGCTGCGCGACGGCACCCGGCAGGGCCTGATTCTGTCCCTGGCCACCGCCCTGGTGCTCACACCGCTGGTGCTGCTGACGGGGCCCTGGCTCATGCGCCTGTTCACCCCGGAGCAGGAGCTCATCGACCTGAGCATGAGCATGATGTACATTCTGGCGGCGGGCTATGTGGCCATGGCCGCCACCCAGGTGCTCCAGGGCGTCATGCGCGGGGCCGGGGATACGGTGACCCCCATGTGGATCAGCTTCGGCACCACCATCGCCATGCGCCTGCCGGCAGCCTACGGCATGGTGTATCTGGCCCGCTCCCTGGGGGCGGATCTGCGCACCCAGGAGAAGATGGTCTTTGTGTCGCTGCTGGCCGCGTGGCTGCTGGGCACGGTGCTGTCCACCATCGTCTATCTCCGGGGCGGCTGGAAGAAGAAGCAGATCCTGGCCATTGAGCAGGGGCCGGTTTAGTGGTTAGTTGATAGTGGTTAGTGGGTAGTTCTCTGTCATGGCTTCGCGAAGCGAAGGATCTTTCCCTTCTCCAAAGCCATCCGATGTTCATTATAATGATTATATGATGGCGTTTTATGGGAGAC
>ONVR01000113.1 GCA_900321335.1 uncultured Eubacteriales bacterium
CGGGGCGCCCTCCACGACACCATGGCGGAGCTGGGAATAAACAAGATCGCTTTGGGGCATCATTTTGATGACGCGGTGGAGACCTTTCTGCTCTCTCTGCTCTATGAGGGCCGCATCAGCTGTTTTGAACCCCTGACGTATCTGGACCGGACGGGGATCACCCAGATCAGGCCCATGCTCTACGCCGGAGAGGGAACGGTGGCGGCCCTGGCCCGGCGCTATGCCCTGCCGGTGGTGGAGAACACCTGCCCCATGGACGGCAAAAGCAAACGCCAGGAGGTCAAGGAGCTTCTCCGGGAGCTGGGCAAGACCTATCCCGATCTGCGATCCAAGATCTTTACCGCCATGCAGCACCTGCCCCTGAACGGCTGGGCAAAATTCGACGGCGGCCGCTGATTTTCCACCGGATTCCGGATTTTTACCCTTGACTTTCCCGTCTTGTGTGGTAAAATGGCATCGATAAAAGGGAGTAGCTGGCACGGCTATGTGTTTGCAAAATCGTCAATACGATCCATAGGATCCGGTTTTGTGAGTTCGCAGCAAGACTTTTGTCGTACATTCGCTGTACGCAAAAGTCTTTTTTTGTTGCATTTGTGACGTTTGGCGGTGTTATTCCATTGCCTCTCGGCAGCCAGATGCCGAAGGTATTGTTTGACCGCCGCACAGACGCTTCGCTTTGCAGAATGAAACCGTCGCTTCCCGTCTGCCCGGCACGGCTGATCCCCGATCTCACTTGGGAGGAATGTACACATGAATATCTGGCTTCAATTTTTACTGCTGATCCTGGGCTTTGTCATGCTCATCAAGGGCGCCGACTGGTTTGTTGACGGCGTGGCGGGCATCGCCGAGCGCTTCGGGATCCCCCAGATCGTCATCGGTCTGACCATCGTGGCCATGGGTACCAGCGCCCCGGAGGCCGCTGTCAGCATCAACGCCGCCCTCTCCGGCAGCGCCGACATCACCATCGGCAACATCGTGGGCAGCAATATCTTCAACGTGCTGGTGATCCTGGGCATCACCTCGATCATCACCCCCATCGCCGTGAAGAAAAACACCCTGCGCATTGAGATTCCCTTCATGATCGCCATTTCCGTGGTTCTGCTGGTTATGGGCTTGCTCTCTGAGCGGCTCGGGCTCCTGTGCGGCATTATCCTGTGGGTGCTGTTTCTGGCCTACCTCGTCTATCTGTATTTCACCGCCAGAAAGGACAAGCAGGAGGTCTCTGAGGCTCAGAAAGGCGCCAGTATCCCTGTCCTGATCTTCCTGGCCGTTCTGGGCGGCGCTCTGGTGGTATTCGGCAGTGATTTTACCGTGGACAGCGCCTCCGCCATCGCCGCTCACTTCGGCATGTCCGAGCGCTTCATCGCCCTGACCATCGTGGCCTTCGGCACCTCCCTTCCTGAGCTGGTGACCTCTATCACCGCCGCGGTCAAGGGCAAGACGGATATCGCGGTGGGCAACATCGTGGGCAGCAACATCTTCAACATCCTCTTCGTGCTGGGCACCTCCTGCCTGATCACACCGGTGCTGTTCCAGCGCAATTTCCTGGTGGACGCCTCCGTTGCCCTGGGCGCCGCGATCCTGCTGCTTTTGTGCGTACTGCGGAAAAAGAAGCTCACCCGCCCTGGCGGCATTCTCATGGTGCTGTGCTACGCGGGATATTTCGCCTATCTGATTCTGGGCTGATCCCAGATGTCTGATGCCCCGGAGGGTCTCCTCCGGGGCGTTTCCATGCCATTGACTTTTCGGCCGGTTTTGCGTAAAATTGCAGTGGATTTTATTTTTACAGAAAGAGGAAGGCGCAAATGTTTACCGGTTTTTCCGACAAGACCACGGATTTTCTCTGGGGCATCCGCTTCAACAACGAGCGAAGCTGGTTTCTGGATCACAAAAACGACTACATCGAATATGTGCAAAAACCCCTGAACGCCCTGGGAAAGGACGTGTACGACCTTTTCACCCGGGGGCATAAGGACCGCAATGTGCTGCTCCACGTGTCACGGATCTACCGGGACGCCCGGCGGCTCTACGGCCGGGGCCCGTATAAGGACACCCTGTGGTTCTCCATCCGGGAGGTCAGCGACGACTGGCACGACTGTCCCATGCTCTGGTTCGACATCTCCCCTGAGGGCTACGGCTACGGTCTGGGCTTTTACAGCTCCAGGCCCGCTCTGATGAACGCCTTCCGCAAGTCCATCGACGCCAATCCCGCCAGAATGCTGACCCTGGCGGAGGCCTTTGAAGGTCAGAACACCTTTGTCCTGGAGGGAGAGGAATACCGCCGTCCCAAAGGTAATCCCGGCGGCCTTCTCAACCGGTGGTACAACCGGAAATACCTTGACCTGAGCCATCACGCCTCGGATTTTGCCCACTACAAGCCGGAATTTGTCCGGACTCTGGCGGAGGCCTACGAGTCCCTCATGCCCTTCTATGAGTACCTTTACGCGCTGCCCAAAGACGCGGAGCAAAAACGATAAACAAGGAGTGCTGAACATGAAAAACATTCTGTGCTACGGCGATTCCAACACCTTCGGGCTCTCCCCCGACTGGATCCACGGCCATTTTGGCCGGCACGACATCTCCGTCCGCTGGACCGGTCAGCTGCAGGCCCGTCTGGGCGGAGACTGGCGGATCATTGAGGAGGGCCTCAACGGCCGCACCGTCTGCTTTGACGACCCCACCATGCCGGACCGGAACGGTCTGACCCACTTCCGGGTGGCTCTGGAGAGCCACATGCCCCTGGATCTGGTAATCATCATACTCGGCACCAACGACACCAAGCCCCTGTTCAACGCCTCCGTGTTTGACATCGGCATGGGTTTGTCCCAGCTGATCCAGTGCGCGAAAAACCCCTTTATCTACTCCTGCGGCGCCGTGCCCAGGATCCTCATCGCGGCCCCGGTGCCGCTGGGGCCCGAAGCAGCGGCCAACGGCTCTGCCGAACAGGTGGAGAAATCCAAAGCCCTGGCCGCCCAGTTTGAGCAGGTGGCAAAGATGCATCAGTGCGAATTCATTGACCTGGGTGCAGTGGCCTCCGCCGCCCCCGGCGAAGGGGTACACCTCAACGCCCAGGCCCATACCGCCATTGCCGAGGCCTTTGAAAAAAAGCTCCGGGAGATCTTTGGATGAGCCGGCTGCGGGTCATCCGTCCAAGGCGAAAGTATTACGACAGCTTCCTCTCCGCCTGCCGGGAAGCCCATGAGCTGAACGTTTCCGGCTGGCAACCTGTGGCACCGGAGGCTTTCACCCGCTGGAAGCGGACAGCACCTCTGGTATACTTTTTCCTGCGCGCCGGATTATTTCTCCCGGCCGGCGTCCCCCGGATGGAGACCTACTGGCTCATGGACGGAGATACCTTCGCGGCGGAGCTCCAGCTGCGGCCGTATATTTCCGATGACCAGGCCATCCAAATCGGCCATATGGGCGTCGGCGTCCGTCCCGGTCTGTGGGGACGCGGCTTCGGCACCCAGGCAGTCCGCTGGGGGATCCGCCGTCTCCGGGAACTGGGCGTGCAGCAGATCTGTTATATCTGCGATCCGGAAAACGGCGCCTCCACGGCCATTGCCGAGGCCTGTGGCTTCACCCGCTCCTCCTACAGGACCCTTGACGGTCAGGGGTGCGAACAGTCGGTCTATATTCTCCGCTGATACGCAAGGACCTGTCCGATCTGTTGATCGGACAGGTCCTTTTTTATTTTGTCACAAGCTTCCGGCACTCCCGGGCAAGCTCGATGAGGGTGCTGCAGGGCACCATCTGGCACAGGGTGGACATGGCCGTCACGCTGCGGATCCGGTCCCATTTCCGCCGGGGAATGGGATTGAGCCAGACCACCTTGCCCGCCTGCTGCTTGGCACGGAGGATGTCGTGCTCGGCACGGGTCAGATCGATGGTCTTGGCGTCGGAGAGGATCAGCAGGGTGGTCGACGGCCCCAGGACCGCGGGCTTCGCGCCGCAAAGCCGCTCCAGCGCCGTGCCCAGATCCGTCCCCTTCCCGTACAGCCCGGAGGACCGCACATAGGAACGGAAGGCGTCCATATTCTGCAGCGCAAAGGCATCCACCTCCACCATTCCCTCGGAAAACAGGAAGGTCCGGGAGCTCTCCGCCACGTCGGCCATGGATTTGATGAACCGCAGAGCGAACTCGGAGAACTGGATCATGGAGCCGGACACGTCACACAGCAGCACCAGACGGCGCTTTTTGGCCCGCCGGCGCTTGTACCGCAGGCGGTTGAAGCTGCCTCCCGTCTCCAGTCCCTTCCGGATGGTACGCTTGAAATCCAGCATGCCGCTGTGGCCTCCGCGGGTGCGCTTGGCGGACAGCTCCCCGTTGATCTGCTGGGTCACCCGCTGGATGATGGCGATGGCTCTGGGGATCTCCGCATCTGTGATCTGGGAGATGTCCCGGAACAGCAGAGCCAGATCCGGGTCCACCTCCTCCTGCCCCAGCGCCGCGTCCTCCAGGAGCATCTGCTGCTCCATGAGCGAGCGCATGAACACGGAGTGGATGAAGTTGTTGTACAGATTGGGGTCACGCTCATAGCTGTCCTTGTAACGGTTCATAAACCGCCGGAGCTTCTGCCGCTCCGACTCTGGCATGGTGGCGTAGACCTCGTACATCTCGTCGGACAGCTCGATGGGCTGGTCGTTGATCTTCAGCTCCTCGTGGGCGTCGGCCACCTGCTGCTCCAGCTGCTGCTGCTGTTCCAGCTGGCGGCGGATGTTCTCCTGCTTCTGCTCCACGCTGATAAAGAAGCTGTCAAAGACCCGGTCAAAGGCGGCCAGCTCCTGCTGGGA
>ONVR01000114.1 GCA_900321335.1 uncultured Eubacteriales bacterium
ACGTAACTGGCCTCATACAGGCGCGTATAGGCGTTGGTATAGTTGACCAGTCCCGCGCCTGCGGCCCGGGAGCCGCCGATGGAGACGAAAATCACCTCGGGGTTTTCCCCGGCGAAGGTCACCAGGGTTTCCTCGTTATCGCGGCAGCAGGAGACGATCACGGCGCAGCCTTCCTCCAGAAGCTCCTGCAGGGGTTCCGCGGCGGCCTCACCGGTCCCATTCGGCACGTCATAGCGCACGCAGATGGACTCCGGGGCAAAGCCGAGCTCCTCCGCTGCTGCCTGCAGAGCCTGGACCTGGGCCTGGGCGTAGGGCTGGCCCTCGCTCACAGGCAGCAGCATGCCCAGTTTCTGACTGGTCTGAATGGGTGTCACGGAAGCCGGCAGAGGCTCCTGAGGCGGCTCCGGTTCTTCCGGCGTCTGCTCCTGAGTCGGGTCCGGTTCATCCGCGGGCTGGGCCGTCTGGCCGTCATCAGACGTTTCCGGTTCCTGGGGCGGCAGGGTTTCCTGCTGCTCGCTGCCGTCGTTTTCCGGCGCCTGCTGTCTGGGAGTACAGGCGGCCATGGCCAGCATCAGTGTAAGCGCCAACAGCAGCGCGATCCATTTTTTCATAGGGATAACCTCCTTGATCGGACGATGGTGTGGTCGTTGCATGAATTTCTGCTTCAGTTTATACCCGTCGGGGGAAAATGGCAAGTCTATGCCCGCTCCAGTTTGGCCTTGAAGCTGATCCGCCGGGTGGTGGACAGGTCGTCAAACTGAACCACGTAGGCGTTTTTCTGTCGGTCGATGTCCACGATCTTCCCCTTGCCCATGATGGCGTGGCGGACCCGGTCGCCAACCTGAAAGCCTCCGTCCTCCGTCATGGCGGTGAGCATCCGCTCGCTGGCGTCAATGGCGTTTTGAGCGTCGTAGACAAGCCCCGCGTCCAGCTCGTTGGTGTAATGCAGAAGCTGCCGGTCGATGTTGAAGAGAAAGCGGGAGGGGTAGCGGTAGGAGCCATCCAGATTTTTCCCCTCTGCGTCCGTCAGAAACAGACCGTCTCTGGCTCGGGTCACCGCCACGAAGGCCAACCGGCGCTCCTCCTCCATGGCGTCCCGGGTGGCTGTTTTTTTCGAGGGGAAGATCCCCTCGTCCAGACCGCAGAGGAACACGTAGGGGAACTCCAGCCCCTTGGCGGTGTGGACGGTCATGAGCTTGACCGCACCCCGGTTTTCCGCCGTGTCCAGATTGGTCATCAGGGCGATGGAGGAGAGGAATCCCTCGGCGGTGCACTCCTCGCCGCAGGAGATCTCATACTCGTGGACGCACTGCTTGAGCTCGGCCAGGTTGTCCAGCCGGGTCTGGCTGCCCTCCAGCCGAAGGGCGGCCTCATAGCCGCTGTCGTCTAAAACACGGCCCAGGAGATCCGATACGCTCATGTTCTCGTACTGGCTGCCCCAGCGCTCTACCACCTCGACGAAGTCGGCCCCGCCGGTACCCCGGAAGCGGTCGCTTTCCAGATTGGCCAGCAGCGCCGTGTACAGGGGACAGCCTTTTTCACCGGCGTACTGCCGGAGAAATTCCATGCGCGTCCGGCCGATGTTGCGCTTGGGGTTGTTGATGGTCCGGGCAAAGGACAGGTCGTCCCGGTAGACCACCATCCGCAGATAGGCCAGGGCATCCTTGACCTCCGCCCGGTCAAAGAACTGAGCGCCGCTGTAGAGCACGTATGGGACCTTCTGCCGGAGAAACACGTCCTCCAGCGCCCGGGACAGGTAGTGGGCCCGGTACAGCACGGCGATGTCCCCGCCGGGGACGCCGTGATCCATAAGCTCGTGGATCTTCCAGCCGATCCACTGGGCCTCGTCCTGATTGGTTTTGGCGTGGTGGTATACCACCGGCTCCCCGGCGGGCCTGGTGGGGACCAGCTCTTTTTTGACCCGGATCACGTTCTTGTCGATGAGGGAGTTGGCCACGTTGAGGATCTGGGGCGTGGAGCGGTAGTTGGTGGTCATGAGGATGGTTTTGACGTTGGGAAAATCCCGCTGGAAATCCAGCAGATACCGGACGCTGGCTCCGCGCCAGGTGTAGATGGTCTGGTCCGGGTCGCCCACGATAAACAGGTTCCCGTGCCTGGCGCACAGAGCCTTCATCAGCTGATACTGGATCTCGTCGATGTCCTGGTATTCGTCCACCATGATGTATTCCATCCGGTCGCACCACTTGTCCCGGATCTCGGGAACGGTTTTGAAGATGTACAGGACGAATTTCAGAAGGTCGTTGTAGTCCAGGGCAAAGCACTTCTTCTCCTGGTACACGTAGCCCCAGAAGATGATCTCCTTAACGGTGTTGGCCTGCATGTATTTCTGCCGGAGCTGCTCCAGGGATAAGTCGATCATGGCCTCGTAGTAATCCGGCTGCCAGACCAGCTTCTGCATCTCGATCATGTCCCTGGCCCGGGAGAAGGTCATCTCCCGCATGGTCAGGCCCCGCTCCTCGTAGACGGTGGTGAGCATGGCGTCGATGTCGGGGTTGTCCAGCACGATAAAGTTTTTCGGGTAGTTTACGGCGCTGATGTCCTCCTGCAGAACCGTAACGCAGAAGGAGT
This sequence comes from uncultured Eubacteriales bacterium, assembly GCA_900321335.1. Classification (GTDB taxonomy): domain Bacteria; phylum Bacillota; class Clostridia; order Oscillospirales; family Oscillospiraceae; genus RUG678. The sequence goes on from ONVR01000114.1 coordinate 2,590, forward strand.
GGAAGGTGCTGATGTACCCCGTGTCGCAGTCTCCCACCAGGGCCCTGACCCGCTTTTTCATCTCGTTTGCCGCCTTGTTGGAGAAGGTGGCGCAGAGAATGTTCTCCGGCAGGATCCCGATCTGGCTGACCAGATAGGCGTACCGCCGGGCCAGAGCTCCCGTCTTGCCGGAGCCGGCCCCCGCAATGACCCGGACGCAGCCCTCCGTCGTGGTTACGGCCTGAAGCTGCTGGGGGTTCAATCCGTCGAGAATATCCATGATGCTGCCCTCCCGGAATCCGTTGTTTTTCTGATCCTATCATATCATTAACAGGGAAAATGCACAACGGGGACGTTGACAGTTTTCCGCCTTTGCCCTACAATGGGGAAGAAAAAGCGAAAGGAGAAGACCGATGAAACTTGCCGAAGCACTCCAGGAGCGGGCGGATCTGAACCGGAAGATCGAGGAACTGGGCGCCCGTCTGCGGAACAACTGTCTGACCCAGGAGGGGGAAAAGCCGGAGGAGGACCCCGCGGCTCTGCTGACAGAGCTGGACGCCTGTGTGCGTCGGCTGGAAAAGCTCATGGCGGGCATCAATCTGGCCAACTGCGCCACCGGTGTCGATGGCCGGACCCTGACGGAGCTTATCGCGGAAAAGGACAGCCTCAACGTGAAGCTCTCACACTATAAAAACGTGATCCACACCGCCAGCCAGAAGACCCAGCGGGCCACCCGCAGCGAGATCCGGATCCTGTCCTGTGTGGACGTGTCCGACCTGCAGAAGCAGGCGGACGCCATGGCCCGGCGCCTGCGGGAGCTGGACAATACCCTGCAGCAGTGCAACTGGACCACGGACGTGGAGATCTGAAACAAACAGATAAGACAGGGGGAGCGGAATCCGCCTGTCGGTAGTCAGACGGGGCGGGCGTTATCTCTGCGGCTGAGAATGAGTCCGCATCGGTGGCAGCGCCGGGGACAGGCGCGGGGTTCGAATCCCCAAGGATCGTGCAGGTCCCGATTGCGTACAAACGCACGGTAACCGCGTATCGTCAGCACCGGACGCCGACCGTCTGACCAGGGTGGGGTAAGGGGAAACAGAGAAAACGCTCCCGGTATCTTCGGATACCGGGAGCGTTTGTTTTCTCTGGAATTGTCCGGTTCGGCTCAGCCGATAGCGGTGAGGCCGCCGTCGGGATAGAGGATGTTGCCGGTGAGGAAGTCAGAGGCGGGAGCGGCCAGGAACAGAGCCGTGCCCACGCAGTCCTCGGGATCGGACATTCTGCGCATGGGAAGGCCGGCGCCCTGCATCTTCAGGTACTCCTCGACGGTGCAGTTGTTCTCCTTGGCGCGCATCTCAAAGACCTTGGTCATCATGGGGGTCTTCATGATGTTGGGGCCGAAGGCGTTGACGGTGATGCCGAAGGGGCCGAACTCGGAGGCCAGC
>ONVR01000116.1 GCA_900321335.1 uncultured Eubacteriales bacterium
CTGGACAAGAACTACGCCCTGGAGATGGTGCAGGCGTCGGATCTGAACGTGGAGTACGACCGTCTGATCGACCGGCAGCTGGAGCGTGCGGCTATTACCAGCATCACCGGCTTTGCCAAGATCTACGCCGGTGCCTCCAAGGTTCTGGAGACGGCCTGATGCAGGAGAGAATTCGGCAGATGGCCCAGGTGCTGGCAGGACGCAGCGACGAGACGCTCAACGTCATGTGCGACCAGGCGTATCTTCGCCTGGCCGCCATGCTCCGGGATGGGGTAACGCCGGAGCAGTGTGGGGAGAGCTTCGTCACAGCCTGCGCCATCCTGGCGCTGGCCATGATCCGGCAGCTGGAAACGGACGGCGTCCGGTCTTATACGGCGGGAAAGCTCTCTGTGACCATGTCGGCCCGGTCGGACACAGCTGTGAGCCAGCTGGAGAGGCTTGCCATGGGGTTGATCGCCGGGTATACAACGGATGCCGGATTTGTGTTCAGAGGAGTGAAGAGCTGATGGTGACCGCAGGCGAGATCCTAAGCCGGGACGGCATGGAAATAACCCTGGTCTATCCGGATGGAACAGAGAGAACTTTTCCCGGCATTCTCTATCCGGCGGGGTCCATGACCTCCCCCTACACGATGACAAAACTGGGGGAGGCGCACCGGGGCGCTTATATCTGTATCCTGCCGGCGGAGGCCGGGATTACGGACGAGCACCGGACCTGGCTGAAAAGCCCTATGGGCGATTTTGACGTGGTAAGCGCGGAGCGGATCTTTGCGCTGGGGCGCTGGGACCACTGGGAGGCGGTGCTTGTCAGAAGGGCTGGTGAAGGAACATGACGGAACTTGAAATCATCCTGCAGGCCCTCCGGGAGGCGCTGGACGGCGGCGAGGCGTACCAGGTGACCCAGACCTATCCCAATGGCGGCAGACCGCCTCTGACAGGACCCGTCGTGGCGGTGGGCCTGAAGGCGGGAAGCGAGGTCAGCTGCGGCTTTGCCTCCTATATGGGGACGCTGACCACGCCCCAGGACGGCGAGCGGGAAATCTACGGAAAAAAGATGGAACTGACCGTGGGGGCGGATATCTACAGCCCACGGGATCCGGATAACGGCGCGGGGAAATGCCTGGAGGTGTTTTCCCGCCTGGCCGGGGCTGTGGCAGGACTCCCGGAGGGGCTGCACTGTCTGGAACTGACCTGCGGCGAGGCGGTCTATGACCGGACCGTGGAGGCCTTTCACTGCCCCTGTGAACTGAAACTACAGGCGTATCTGTATGCCGCTGCAGACGACGAAAGCGGCCGGATACTGCATTTCAACCTGAAAGGAGAGATTCAATCATGGCAGTAACCATACAGTCGGAGCGGCCGGGTATATACACGGATTATCAGATCTCCGGCGTGCTCAGCGCCGGACGAAGCGCGGTCAAGACCGTTGCGGTGGCGGCAAAGGCTAAAACGGGCCAGATGGGGACGGCGTATACCGTGACCTCACACGCCGCAGCGGAGACGGCCTTTGGCAAGTGTAATCTGACGGAGCTGATCCGGACGCTGCTCGTCAACGGCGCCTCTGCCATTGTGGCGGTGCCTGTCAGCGAGACGGAGCCGGATTACGAGGCGGCCTTTGCCCGGATCGCCGAGCTGCCCCAGGTGCGGGTGGTGGTGTGCGACAGCATGGACGGCGCGGTTCTTGGTCAGCTCGCCCAGAGCATTGCCGCGGTCAACGACAAATACCGCTACCGGATCGCCGTGGCGGAGGCGGACGGAACGTCGGAGCAGGTGATCGCGGCGGCGGATGCGATCAACTCCGAGCGCGTGCTGCTCACGGCGCACACCCAGGATTCCGTTGACGGCCAGACGGCTGCCGCCATTGCCGGGGTTATCGCGGCCCAGACGGATCCCGCGATCCCGCTCAACGGCGCCCAACTGTTCCAGGTCTCCGGCACCGGCAGGATCTACACCGATACAGAGATCACCGCTCTGGTTCAGGGCGGGGTGACCCCGGTGGAGAGCGCCGGCGGTGTGATGGAGATCGTCAGGGGCGTCAGTACCCGGACCAAAACCGCAGGTGTCAGCGACAGCACCTGGCGGGAGATCAACACGGTGCTGGTGGCGGACGACGTCATGCTTGCGGTCCGGGAGGGCGTAAAGAGCCTGTTTTACCGGGCGAAGAACAACCTCCAGACCCGGCAGGCCATCCGAACCCAGGTGATCGTGGAGCTGGAGGACAAGCTCACTCAGCAGATCATCGACGGCTATGAAAACGTGACGGTTTCCGTCAATGCTGACGATCCCACAGCCTGCGACGTGGCCTTTGCCTTTACCGTGACCCACGGCCTGAACCGGATCAATATCTCGGCGTTTATCACCGTTTAAGGAGGCATGGAAATGGCAATCAACAATTTTCCCACCAGCAGCGATATTTACCTGGAGGCCAAGGGCAAACGCATCGCCGTGGTGCAGAGCTACAAGGCCCGTGCCGTCAGCAGCAGTACGGCAGTGGAGGCCTTTGGTGAGCGGGAGCCCGTGGCCACCATTGAGGGGCCGCGCTCCTACGTCATCGAGCTGACCCGGCTGTACGCCACGGACAGCGCCATCACGGACGGTCTGGATTTTTATGACCTGACGGATTTCTCCCTGGTGATCGTCAAACCCAACAGGCGCACCGTGTACACGGGCTGCCGCTGGGCGGGCATTGAGGAGACCGGGGAGCTGGGCAAGACCATCCGGGAGAAAGTCACGGTGGTAGCGGCCAGACGCGTGGAGACCCAGTGATGCGTCGGCAGGACACGACCTATATGTTTCTGGGCGGGCAGGAGTACGCGCTGCTGCCCGTCACAGCCATGGAGCTTGTCCGGGCGGGCGCGGAGACCGGGGCGCTGCTGGCGGGGGATGCCCCGGAGCGGCCGGGTGACCGGGAGCTGATCTTCAGCGCGGCCATTGTGGCCGCCGGCGCCCATCTGGACGGCCGCCGCGCTTTTTCCGGTCCGGAGGAAGTGCTGGAAACGCTGACGGCGGAGGAGATCCTCTCCGCCGCCGGCGAGTACGGCTATGACGGCAGCGGAAGCGAAAAAGAGGAAACTACGGCGGAAGCCGCGGAGACGGCAAATCTGCCGGATAAAACCACCCCCGCCCCCGAAGGACCGGAGCAGCCGTGGACAGAGCAGTCGGCAGACACCTCCCGGCTGACGCCGGAAGCCGCGTCCGATCCGGAACGAGCAGAGTGGCAGGACGGACGGTACGACACAGGCTTGCAGGGGGAGCGCTGGCCGGCATCTGCCCGTGAGGGCTTTTCGGAGGACCGGGAGGGATCTCCGTACCGCCCTGTCACGGTCGATACGACCATACCCGTCGAAACGGTCCGGCGGGAGGACCGGCGGGGAGAGCTTCCGGCAGAGGAA
>ONVR01000106.1 GCA_900321335.1 uncultured Eubacteriales bacterium
ATGCCGCTTCCGATCTCCTCTTTGGTCAGCACATGGCCGTCATCCGCGTCTATGATATTCAGGCGGATGTCCATCTCATAGTTGCCTGTATAGTAGAACGTGAAGACGGCGCGTCTTGTGTACGCCTCGTCTGTAAAGAGGATGCCGTTTTCATTTACGAATACGGGCACGGAGTCGGGAGGCCCCAGGAAGACCCAGTCGTCGCTTCCGACCACGGAAACCGTCACAGCATATTCGCCTACTGCAACGGCGGTTTTTCCGGTAAAGGTCTCTTCGCTCTTCGTGATCTCTCTGTCAAAGGTATAGGTGCGCCCGTCGGATACGGACTGGAAGGTCATATGGACGGAAAATGTCTTTCCCGGCTTGAGATCTCCCGTTTTCTCGAAATAGATGGCTCCGACTGGGATCTGGGGCGTCACTGCGGCGGCCGGTGCCTTTACAGGGGCTTTCAGCAGGTTCTTTTCAGCGTCGTCCCCCATCTCCTCAGGCGTCTGAACCTGCTCGGTTTCGCCAGATGCCGGCTCTTCAGGAGTGCCTGCAGAGGCTGGTTCGGGATCCTCCGTCCCGGCCGGCTCTGTCTCCGCCTCCTCTGCCGGCTCTTCCGGTTGAGTCGTGCTGACCGGCTCCTCCTGAGCCGTCTTTTCGGTGAGCTGTTCCTCCGCCAGAGGCTCCTGACTCTCCTGCGGTTCGGGAGATGCCGGTTCTTCTTCTGAGGCTGACGGTTCCGTCAGCGCCTCACCGACCGATTCTTCGTCTCCAGCCGGTTCCGCTGCTTCCGTCAGTGCAGTCTCGGCCGGGCTCATCTCCTCTCCTTCTGCAAATGCAGAAGCCGGGAAAACCCCCAGCATCAGCAACAGTACAAGAAGTGTGGAAAGAAAACGTTTGAAACTGCTGTACATAGACCTGATACCTCCTGCAATAGAATTGCTTTCCGTCGGTCTCAAAGCACGCACGGGAGGGGGAACCGTATGGGAACGAACCCTGACAGGGCCGTTCCGGCTGCGACACGTCATAAATTTTATGTAACTATACTTTAGTTTATTTCAATCAATTTTTTAAGTCAATACGCTTTACGCCTGTCATTAAAATTTTTTAAATTATCTCCGTCATTCTCCTCATGGATCCACCGCAGAAACGTACTGTGTGTTATTCCCAGCTGTTTTGCGGCCTCCCTTGCGGATATCTGATGGTTTTTCCATTTCTCTTTCTGCACGGCAAACAGTTCGGGCCGTTCCATAGGCCTGCGCCCGAACTGCACGCCCTGGGCTTTCGCCGCCGCAATACCTTCTGCCTGGCGCTGGCGGATAAACTCCCGCTCCGTCTGGGCAACATAGGAAAGAAGCTGCAGGACGATATCCGCGATGAGCGTACCGGTAAGATCCTTGCTCCGGTGTGTATCCAGAAGCGGCATGTCCAGCACGACGATGGCCACCTGCTTTTCTTTCGTAATGATCCTCCACTGCTCCAGAATCTCGTTATAATTCCTGCCCAGGCGGTCGACGCTCTTGACGACGATCGTATCGTCGCTTTTTACCTTTCGAAGCAGCTTTTTGTAATTGGGCCGCTCAAAACCCTTTCCGGACTGCCTGTCCAGATAGACCCTTTTTGCATCAACGCCGAACTCCCGCAGGGCAATCATCTGTCTTTGCTCGTTCTGCTCTCTCGTTGATACCCGCACATAGCCGTACTCCATTGTTCCGACCTCCTATTCTGTCAGTTTTTTGCTTAAACTGTCTTCTGTATCCGAAAAAGCCACGGGCTGCCGTTTCCGGCAGCCCGTGGCCTTCTCTTTGAAATTGGCAGCGGGGTCTAGGCGGCGTCTGGACGCCGTCTCGTTACAGCCACTGCTCAGCCCATTTTTTCAGCTCCTCTGCGGAAGCGCCGGTGGGAAAGCGCTTGCCCGCCTCCACCTTCGCTCCGGGAGCGAGAGACTGCATGTTCTTCCCGGAGTCACCGATCTGGCTGGTGCCGGAAGTGGCAAAAGGCACGACGGTCTTTCCGGTGAAATCATAGGCCTCCATGAAGGTGTCGATGATGGAGGGCTCTCTGTACCACCAGACGGGGAAGCCAACGAATACCACGTCATAAGCGGCCATGTCCGCGACACGCTCCGAGATCGCAGGACGGCAGTTTCTGTCATTCATCTCCACGGAGCTTCTGCTCTTGGAATCCTGCCAGTTCAGATCCGCCTGGGTATAGGGCGTCTCGGGTCTGATCTCAAACAGATCCGCCCCAATTGCTCCGGCGAGCTTTTCTGCCATCTTTCCGGTAACGCCGGAGGCGCTGAAATAAGCTACCAATGCTTTCATATGATTGTTCCTCCTTATGTATTTCTATTTGCTTTTTCCTTATGCGTCATCGCCTGCGGAGCAGGCGGAGCCATGCTCAGGTTCGCTCCTGTCGGTTCTGTTCACCCCAGGTGCACAGCTGCTCCAGCACGGCCATAAGAGATTCTCCCCGCTCGGTCAGGCTGTATTCCACCTTCGGCGGGATCTGGGGATACTCCCGGCGGAGGATCAGTCCGTCTGCCTCAAGCTCCTTGAGATTGGTGCTCAGGGTCTTGTCGGATATGGTTTTCAGATACCGCCTCAGCTCGTTGAACCGGACGGGCGCAAACTCCATGAGGCAATACAGGATCACCATCTTATGCTTGCCGGAGATCAGCGAGAGGGTATAGCTGAAGCCGGTATCTTCAAAGTTTGCGTTTTCGATGTAATTCTTGATCACTTTACGCTTTCCTCCGGGATAGTACCTGTAAATAATGACAGTACTTGATTTTTGTGTTTTCCTGCCTATAATTATATCCGGAAACACGACAGTGTCAATATACAGGAAAGTTGACGACACGGCTCAGGCCGTCCATGATGTCTTCTATGGGAGTCTGCCAGTCCCACATGTGGTAGATGTACAGATCCACATAGTCCATGCCGAGATTCCGCAGGCTGGCATCGATCATGGTCTCGATGTGCTCCTGGCCGCTGACGCCTTTTTCGATCTCCTCCTGCGTTCTCGGGAGGAACTTGGTAGCAACCACCACGTCCTCGCGCTTTGCCAGATCCCTGAGCGCCCGGCCGACGTACTGCTCACTGGTGCCGCTTTGGTAGCCGATGGCGGTGTCGTAGAAATTGACCCCCAGCTCCAGGCCCCGTCTGATGATCTCTCTGCTGTGCTCCTCGTCAATGGTCCAGCTGTGCTGGCCCCGTCCGGGATCCCCGAAGCCCATGCAGCCCATGCAGATCCGGGATACGTTCAGATCACTGTTTCCAGGTTTGGTGTATTTCATGTGCACTCCTTACTATGGCCGATAAGTCATTACGGTTTGTCACCCAGCAGCCGGATCAGACAGCTGCAGGTGAGTTCATAAACAGATTGGTACACGTAGTCCACGCCGGCCTCCTGCATGGCAGTGCGCTGCTTATCCGTCACGGCGGTGTAGGGGTAGATGCCGAACATGAACGGGAAAAACAGATAGATGAAATTCTGAATATCCGCAGCCGACAGCTCCGGACAGAACTTATTGAGCAGCATACACATGAGCCGCATGGAATGGCCGTATGCTTTCTTAAAATCGGTCAGAAGCTCAATACGGCTGTTCGCCTCCATGTCGTAGTTGTTCATGGACAGCAGTTTTAACAGCTGTATCCGGTTTGCCAGAGATTCCGCAATTTGATCGGCAAGACTCTGTCTGTCCATCGCATCGTGACCTTCCAGGATGGCGGTAAGATCCTCGTTCCAGCGTTCATACTCCCTTTGAAACAAAGCCAGGAAGATCTCCTCTTTCGTCTGAAAGTAGTTGTATATCGTCGGGCGGGAGAAAGGCACTTCGCTGCCGATCTCCTTGAGGGTGATCTCCCGGAAGCTCTTCGTCTGATAGAGCTTTTCGCAGGCGTTGATGATCGCCTCCCGCCGGTCGGCAATCAGCTCCGGTGTTCCTTTGACCATAGCGTCTCCTTTCTCCACGGCGCAAACGCTGACACCGTGTCAACATCGTTATTATACCCGTTGCTGACACGGTGTCAGTATATTTTTTTGATGTCTGTTTTCGTCCCGGCCCCGTTGCCGATCCCCTTACCGGAACGCGATTTTCACGATGATCATTTTTACGAGGCTGTCACAGAAGCGGATCATCAGCTTATGGAAGGCCCCCACATCCTTGTAAATGTCCCG
>ONVR01000117.1 GCA_900321335.1 uncultured Eubacteriales bacterium
GTAGTATTTCAGTCAGGGCTTGTCCACAGACGGAAAGCCCGTCAGTTTCTGTTCTTCTGTCATGTGTCTACTTCCTGTCGTACAGCCGCAGGGTAAAATTGTACCGCTGCAGGCCGGATTTTTCCGTCTATTATACACAGGAACCGCCCTTGTTTCAAGTGATTCGCATTCTTTTTATGAAGGATTTTTTACAGAAAAACGCGGCGCCCGCCGGATGCGGACGCCGCGTCTGTGTATTCTGCTTTCAATAGACGGCCCGGTCCACCCGCATGGTGGCGTAGGCGTTGAGGTCCATCCCCGCCCGGGCCCCGGCCAGATACTCGAAATAGCCCTGGCTGGCGATCATGGCCCCGTTGTCCCCGCACAGCCGCAGGGGCGGCATATAGAGCCTTTTGCCCGCCTTGGCGGCCGCCGCCTCCAGATCCCGCCGGATCCGGGAGTTGGCCGCCACGCCCCCCGCCACGGAGATCCTGTCATATCCCAGCTCCGCCGCGGCGGCCATGGCACGGGGCACCAGGGTGTCGCTGACGGCGGCGGCGAAGCTGGCCGCCAGCCCGGGCCGGTCGATGGCCACGCCCCGCTGTTCGGCGTTGTGAACGATATTGACCACCGCCGTTTTCAGCCCGGAAAAGGACATGTCGTAGGGCGCGCCCTCGATCTTTGCCCGGGGCAGGTCGTACGTTTTGTCGTCGCCCCCCCGGGCCAGCTCGTCCAGGGGGCGGCCGCCGGGATAGGGCAGTCCCAGGACCCGGGCCGCCTTGTCAAAGCATTCCCCCGCCGCGTCGTCCCGGGTGGAGCCCAGGATCCGGATGTCCGTATAGTCCCGCACGTCGGCAAGAATGGTGTTGCCCCCGGAGACGATCAGCCCCAGAAAGGGGGGCTCCAGCTCCGGGAAGGCGATATAGTTGGCGGCGAGATGGCCACGGATGTGGTGCACGGGCACCAGGGGCACATTCAGGGCCATGGCGGCCCCCTTGGCGAAGTTGACCCCCACCAGCACGGCGCCGATCAGCCCCGGGGCATAGGTCACCGCCACGGCGTCAATGTCCCCTTTGGTGATCCCCGCCCTGGCCACGGCGCTGTCCGCCAGAGCGGAAATGGCCCGCACGTGGTTCCGGGAGGCGATCTCCGGCACCACGCCGCCGTAGACGGCGTGGATGTCCACCTGGGAGCTGATCTCGTCCGAGAGCACCCGCCGTCCGTCCTCCACCACCGCGACAGCCGTTTCGTCGCAGGAGGATTCAATTCCCAAAATCAGCATAACGCGTTCCTCACAGTGTCTTTTCCATGATCACCGCGTCCTCCACGGGAGCGGTGTAATATTTTTTCCGCAGGGCGATGGGGACGAAGCCCATCTGCTCATACAGGCGCCGGGCCTCCCCGTTGCCGGCGCGGACCTCCAGAAACACCCGCTCGGCCCCCGCCTGCTTTGCCCAGGCGAAGCCCCGGTCCAGCAGCGCCCCGGCGATCCCCCGGCGCCGGTGATCCGGGTGCACGGCCACGCTGTACAGATCCGCCTGCTCATAGAGGCTGTGGACGATGCAGTACCCCACCGCCGCGCCGTCCTCCAGGGCCGTGAGAAAGCAGCAGTCGGGATCGGCCATGGCCCCAGCCAGGGCCTGGGCCGACCAGGGGTCGGAAAAGCTGATCTCTTCGATGGCCGTCAGGGCCTCGAGCTGTTCCGGAGTCCCGGTCACGATCTGTGTCATTTCGCCGCCGCCCAGCTCGTTCCCCAGTGGGCCTCCACCGTCAGGGGCACGGTAAGGGAGGCCGCGCCGGACATCTCCTCCGTCAGCAGGGCGGCCACACGCTCCTTTTCCCCCTCGGGGCACTCCACGATCAGCTCGTCGTGGACCTGGAGCAGGAGCTTTGCCGCCAGCCCCTCCTGCCGGATCCGGCGGCTGACCCGGATCATGGCGATCTTCATAATATCCGCCGCCGTGCCCTGGATGGGCATGTTCAGGGCCACCCGCTCGCCGAAGCTGCGCAGGTTGAAGTTGGAGGACTTGAGCTCCGGCAGATACCGGCGCCGCCCGTACTCCGTCACGGCGTAGCCCTCGGCCTTTGCCTTTTCCACGGCGGCCTTCATATAGTCCCGGACGCCGCTGTACTTTTCCAGATAGCTGTCCATATACGCCTTGGCCTCCGCCACGGACACGTGGATGTCCTGGGCCAGAGAGAAGGCGCCGATGCCGTAGACGATGCCGAAGTTGACGGCCTTGGCCCGGCTCCGCTGGAGAGCCGTGACCTGCTCCAGGGGCACGTCAAAGACCTGGGAGGCGGTGATCCGGTGGACGTCCTCCCCCGTGGCAAAGCCTTCGGTCATGACCTTGTCCCGGGACACGTGGGCCAGCAGCCGCAGCTCGATCTGGGAGTAGTCCGCGTCCACCAGCACGTTGCCGGGACCGGGGACGAACATCTTGCGGATCTGGGCCCCCAGCTCCGTCCGGACGGGTATGTTCTGCAGATTCGGCTCCGTGGAGGACAGGCGGCCCGTGGCCGTGACCGTCATCTGGAAGCTGGTGCGGATCCGTCCGTCGGGGCCGATGACCTTGATCAGGCCGTCGGCGTAGGTGGACTTGAGCTTGGCCAGCTGCCGGTAATCCAGCACGCTCTGGATGATGGGGTGTTTGCCCAGGAGCTTTTCCAGGACCTCGGCGCTGGTGGAGTACCCGGTCTTCGTCTTTTTCGGCGCCGGGAGCATGAGCTTTTCAAACAGCACCGTCCCCAGCTGCTTGGGCGAGTTGATGTTGAAGGTCTCCCCGGCCATGTCGTAAATGTCCCGCTCCAGCAGGGCGATGCTGCCGGACAGGCTCTCGCCGAAGTCCGCCAGGGCCTGCCGGTCCACAAGAAACCCCTCCAGCTCCATCCGGGCCAGGACCTCACACAGGGGCAGCTCGATCTCGTAATACAGCCGGTCCATCCCCAGCTCCGTGAGCTTTTTCGCAAAAACCTCCCGCAGGCAGCCGATGGCGGAGGCAAGACTTGCCCGGCGGGCGTTCTCCTCCGCCGCCGTGGGCCCGTCCAGCAAAGACAGCTGGCCGCCCTCGCCCTCGTTTCCGGCCCCGGCGGGTAGAAAGCCGCAGTATTGCAGGCACAGCCCCTCCAGCTCGTAGCCCCCGGCGGTGGCATCCAGCAGATAGGCCGCCAGCGCCGTGTCGAAGACCCATCCCTCCGGGGACAGGCCCCGCTCCAGCAGGGCCCGCTGGAGATCCTTTACGTTGTGGCCCGCCTTTTTCACCCCGGGGGACAGCAGGGTCCCCAGGGCGGCGTTGTAGTCGCCGTCGTAGGTATCCTGCCGCAGGAGATAGGCCGTATGCTCTCCCGCCGTCTCCGGGTCCACGGCCACAAAATCCAGCGCCGGCAGGCACCAGCAGTCCGCCGTCCCCTCTGTCCGGGCAAGGGCCTGCCGGGCCTGCTCCAGGGTCTCCGGGCCCGTCACCTCCACCATGGTGCACGCGCCGGTAAACACCTCCGTCCGGGAGGCCTGGGCCGCAGGGGGCGTCAGGCCGAATTTTTCAATGTATTTCACAAAGCCCAGCTCCCGGAAAAGGGTATACAGGGCGTCGTTGTCGGGTTTTTCCAGCTTTGTCTGCTCCAGCTCCACCGCAATGGGCGCCTGACAGTTGATGGTGGCCAGGGCGTAGGACATTTCCGCCTGATTCCGGCCCGCCGCCAGCTTTTTCCGGACGGCGTCCTTGATCTCCAGGGTATCCAGCTGCCCGTAGATCTTCTCCACGCTGCCGAACCGGCCGATGAGGTCCATGGCGGTCTTCTCCCCGATGCCGGTCACGCCGGGAATGTTGTCCGAGGCGTCCCCCATGAGGGCCTTGAGGTCGATCATGCCCGCGGGAGGAAAGCCGTACTCCTCCTCAAAGGCGGCCCGGTCGTAGCGCTTGGTCTCCGTCCGGCCCATGCGGGTCTTCACGTGCTTGATATAGACCTTGTCCGTGGCCAGCTGAAAGCTGTCCTTGTCCCCGGTGACCACGCAGCACGTCCACCCCTGGGCCTCGGCTTTTCGGGAGATGGTGCCGATGAGGTCGTCCGCCTCCCAGCCCTCCAGCTCGTAGCGGGGGATCTTCATGGCGTCCAGCATCCGCTTGAGGATGGGCATCTGGACAGCCAGCTCCTCGGGCATGGGCTTTCTCTGGGCCTTGTAGCCCTCGTACTGCCTGTGCCGGAAGGTGGGGGCCTTCAGGTCAAAGGTGACGCACAGGCCGTCGGGTTTTTCCTCGTCCACGGCGTGCTGCAAAATGGCCAGAAAGCCATAGATCGCGTTGGTGGGGGTGCCGTCGGGGGCGTTGAGCATCCGGATGCCGTAAAAGGCCCGGTTGGCGATGCTGTTGCCGTCGATGACCATTAGCTTCAAAGTGAGTTCCTCCTTCCTCTCCGGGGCTGTCAGATCTGCAGCTCGCGGGTCTCGATGACCTGCCCCGGCTGCTTGACGAGAAAGCGCTCCTCCGGCCAGGGGCCGGTGAGAAGCTCCTTGAGATAGTCGATGGAGCCGTCGTAGATCTCGTGTTCAAATCCCAGGGCCCGGGCGATGGCCCGGCTCTTTTCCGCCTGGGGCGCCAGGGGACAGCAGCCGCAGTCCAGAAGCCCGATCCGGCGGTAATTGCCGTACATCATGTTGAAAATATCCAGGCCGTCCTCTTCCCCGTAGTCGTCGATAAACCCCTGCCGCAGGGTGAGGATGTCCATGTCGTTCTGCAGCCAGCCCTCCGTCAGAAACAGGGTGCCGACCCCGTTTTCCAGCCGGCGCTTGCGCTCCCGGGAGCCGATGAACATGGTGATGCAGTCGTCGATCCGGGGCAGGATCAGCCGGTACTGCCCCGGGCGGATCCCCGCCAGGGCGTTGCCGCAGAAGCCGTAGCCCAGCAGCACCGTGTCCGGGCGATAGTCCGCCTCCGTCCGCGCCAGCGCCTCTTTCAGCGCCTCCGTGAGCTTTTTGGGCTGCTCGTGAAGGCCGGACTCCATCCAGACCACCGGGTAATCCCGGCCGGTCTCTGCCATGGCCGCCTTCAGCTCCGCCTCCAGGATCCGGCAGGCCACGACGACGGTGTTTCCCGTTTCCCGCACGGTCAGGCCTTTTTCCACTGGACGCCCTGCTTGGTGTCCATGAGCACGATGCCCATGTCCTTGAGGGCATCCCGGATCCGGTCGGCCTCGGCCCAGTTCTTCTCCGCTCTGGCCTGCTGCCGGGCCTGGATGAGGGCCTCCACCTGCTCTTTGAGGGCGTCGTCTTCCGCCGGCTGATCGTCGTAGATCAGCCCCAGGACCCCCTGAAGCTCGTCGAGCAGGGCAAAGGCGGCCCCGGCCACGGCCCGGGTGGGCGTGCCCGCGGTGACGGTGTTGGCCTCCCGGACCAGCTCAAAGATCACAGAGATGGCGTCGGCGGTGTTGAAATCGTCGTCCATATCCTCGATAAACCGCTCCCGGTATTTCCCCAGGGAGTCGGCAAAGGCGCGCTCCGCCGCCGTCATCTCGCCGTCGGCGCCGTTTTCCATGAGGAATTTCAGATTGTCATAGGCGGTCTTCACCCGCTCCAGGGCGTTTTGCGCCTGCAGCAGGATCTCCCCGGAGTAGTTCAGGGGGCTTCTGTAGTGGCTCATGAGCATGAACATGCGGATGGTGTGGTAGCCGTAGGCCGCCGCCGCCTCCCGGACGGTGAAAAAGTTGCCCAGGGACTTGGACATCTTTTTGTTGTCGATGTTGATAAAGCCGTTGTGGACCCAGTAGTTCACGAACCGGCAGCCGTTGGCCGCCTCGGACTGGGCGATCTCGTTTTCGTGATGGGGAAACGCCAGATCCTGGCCGCCGCAGTGCAGGTCGATGGTCTTGCCCAGATAGCGGTTGGACATGGCGGAGCACTCGATGTGCCAGCCGGGACGGCCCTTGCCCCAGGGGGAGTCCCAGGCGGGTTCCCCGGGCTTGGCGGCCTTCCACAGGGCGAAATCCATGGGATTCTCCTTGCCGTCGTTCACGTCGATGCGGGCCCCGGCCTGAAGCTCCTCCAGGGGCTGATGGGACAGCTTGCCGTAGCCTTCAAACTTCCCGGTGCGGTAATACACGTCTCCCCCCACCGGATAGGCGTAGCCCTTGTCCACCAGGGTCTGCACCATCTCGAGGATGTTGGGGATGTTCTCCGTTGCCTTGGGGTGAATGGTGGCCGGACGGACCCCCAGGGCCTTGGCGTCGCGGAAGTACTCCTCGATGTATTTTTCCGCCACCTGGGCGCTGGAGATCCCCTCCTCGTTGGCCCGGTTGATGATCTTGTCGTCCACGTCGGTGAAGTTCTGCACGAAGGTCACCGCATAGCCCCGGTACTCCAGATAGCGGCGCAGAACGTCGAACATGATGATGGGGCGGGCGTTTCCCACGTGGATGTAGTTGTAAACCGTGGGGCCGCAGGTGTACATGCGCACCTTCCCCGGCTCAATGGGTACGAATTCCTCTTTTTTCATGGTCATGGTGTTGAACAGCTTCATTTTTCTTTTCCCCCAGTCAGAAATAGGTAACGCCTCCCGTGACGGAAACGTCACGAGAGGCGATCATTCGCGGTTCCACTCTCATTTATCACTCGTCCGGCCTTAACGCGGCCACACGGGGGACATTGCTCCCCGCGCTCCCGGGCGCACCTTCACGGCGGTCCTGCCGCGTCCGCTCTCAGCCGGCGGCGGACGCTCTCTGCTGCAGGGAGAAAAGGCCGTTACTCTTCCCGTTCTACGCGCATATCGTATATACTATAGTATAGTATCACCAGTTCGGCCCGGTGTCAATCGTTTTCCCGGCAAAGGCCCTCAGGGCCTCCCGCCGGAGATCTCCTCCGGCAGGAAGCGGAGCTCCTCCACGGTGACGCCCCGGGCGCTGACGGACAGCCGGAGCCGCACCCAGGCGCCGGGCAGCTCCAGAAGAGCCGCCGGGGCGGTGCACCGGTGGCGGCAGACCCGCTTTTCCCGGCCCCGGGCAAAGCGCAGGCGGTAGCTCTCGTTTACCCAGGCCCGGCACAGGGCCCCGCTTTTCGTCAGAAAGCGGCAGGCGGCGTAAGCCAGGGTGTCCCGCTCCAGTCCCGCCGGAGCGCCGGCGACGGTCATGTTTTTGGCGGCCTCGACGGCGCAGCTTCTGGCGCCGTAGCCCGTTCCCACAGTCATTTTCATCGGTCATTTCCTCCCTGAAAGTATTTTTCGGGTCTTTCGCGGGCGTTTGGGCAAAAGAAAAAACACTACCCCCGCAAACCCTCAGCCTGCGATTCATAGTGTTTGGAAATGACCCCGTATTTGCCCTGTCCGGGCATCCGGGAACTTCATTATACGCAAAAAGCCCCGTTTGTCAAGACTTTTTCTCAATTTGCCGCAAAAAACTGTTGCATTTGCTTTTATGAAGTGGTATAGTAGCTACAGTAATCAGAAGTGTTGACTTGAGTGGGTATCGATTCCCACTCTTATTTTTGCGATTTTACGTGAAACTACCGCCTCTTTCGGGGCGGACGGCAGGAGAAAAAACATGAGCAAAATAACAGATATCGTCACAGAATTGGCCCGGCCCGTGGTCCAGCAGGCCGGCTGTGAGCTCTGGGACGTGGAGTACGTCAAGGAGGCCGGTCAGTGGTTTCTGCGGGTGTACATCGACAAGGACGGCGGGGTGAGCATCGACGACTGCGAGGCCGTCAGCCGTGCCCTGGACCCCGTTCTGGACGAGCGCGACCCCATCGAGACCAGCTATACCTTTGAGGTGTCCTCCGCCGGCGCGGAGCGCTCCCTGAAGCGGCCCTCGGATTTCGAGCGCTTTCTGGGCAGCTTTGTGGAGGTCCGCCTGTACAAGGCCCGGGACGGCGTCAAGGAGTTCACCGGGGATCTGGCGGGCTATGAGGACGGGGCCGTGACCATCGAGCAAAACGGCCGGCGCGTCACCTTTGCCAAAGGCGAGGTCGCCAACGTGCGGCTTCGGATCAGACTGTAACGAGAAAGAAATTCGGAGGGAAAAATGCGATGAATGCGGAGTTTTTTGATGCCATTGCCCAGCTGGAAAGCGAAAAGGGGATCCCCCAGCAGTACATGCTGGAAAAGATCGAGCAGGCCCTGCTGGCCGCGCTGAGAAAGGATAATCCCGCGGCGGCCGAGTGCGCCGTGGTGGACGTGGATCCCGAAAAAAAGAAGATTGAGATGTACATTCAGAAAGAGGTCGTGGAGGACGTTTTCGACTCCGAGGTGGAGCTTTCCCTGGAGGAGGCCCACGCCATGGACGTGAATCTGGAGCTGGGGGACAAGGTCAACTTCCCCGTGGAGACAAAGAAATTCGGCCGCATCGCCGCCCAGGCCGCCAAGCAGGTCATCATCCAGGGCATCCGGGAGGCCGAGCGCAGCATGGTCTACAACGAGTTCACCTCCAAGGAGCACGAGATCCTCACCGGTGTGATCCACCGCATCGACCCCACCAGCGGCAATATCAGCATGAAGATCAGCTCCAACTCTGAGTACACCGACGCCCTGCTGCTGCGCAGCGAGCGCATCGCTACGGAGACCCTCCGGGAGGGCGACCGGCTGAAGGTCTACGTCATCGAGGTCCGCAAGACCCCCAGAGGGCCTCAGGTCCTCATCTCCCGGACCCACCCCGGCCTGGTCAAGCGCCTGTTTGAGCTGGAGGTCCCCGAAATCTTCGACGGCGTCGTCCAGATCAACAGCATCGCCCGGGAGGCGGGCAGCCGCACCAAGATCGCCGTGTCCTCCGAAAATCCCGACGTGGATCCCATCGGCGCCTGTGTCGGCCCCAAGGGCGGCCGCGTGTCCGCCGTGGTGGAGGAGCTGGGCGGCGAGAAGATCGACATCGCCAAGTACAGCGAGGA
>ONVR01000118.1 GCA_900321335.1 uncultured Eubacteriales bacterium
CTCCGGATGCTCGCGCAAAAAACGCTGCCAGAACGCCACATGCCGGTTTACAAACCAGCTCGGATAATACAGGTCCTCCACATAATTAGCGTGTACAATCATCTTAGATGCCCCAAATCGCAGGCAGTACTGCCACGACTTGTCATACCGGCCGTAGGCTACCGCCACGATTTTCGGGTCAATAGCCATGGGGAACAGCTCATTATACGGCGCATGGAGCGTTTTCAGTTCCACGGCTGCGGCGCATTTCTCTACATGTGGCAAAACCTTCTCAAAGCTGTTTTCCATATTGTCCGTAATACAGAACTCCGCCAGCTCCAGCCCCAGACCATTTTTGACAGCAAGGGGTGCCGTGCGTTCCGTATAGGTGAGTTGATCCCAGTCCCCGTTTCCCGCTTCACAGGCCACGTCGGAAATCGTTGAAATCAAGTATTGCATGTGTTGCCTCCTGAATGTTTTACTCTACCAACCCATATTTTACCTTGATTCGGTCGAGCTTTTCAAGCATGGGCTCGGCGGCAAACCAGAGGGCCAGCACGGTGGCGGCGGCGTGGACGCAGTCGATGGGGATGCCCACGATGTAGAACGAGGCAAGGCTCTTCATGTCCAGAGGGCTTCCCACCATCACAGCGGTGGCGAAGTTCATCACGCCGCCGTAGATCAGCAGCGCGCAGATGGCGCCGAAGATGCACAGGGCCTCCCGGTTCCGGCGCAGGACACCCTTCTTAAACAGCAGCCCCGCCAGAAAGCCCACGATGCCCATGGTGAACATCTGCCACGGCATCCAGATGCCCTGGGAGAACATCATGTCCGACACCAGCATGGACAGCGACCCCACTAAAAAGCCTGACTCACCGCCGAAAGCCACCCCCGCGATGATGGCCACGGCCATGACGGGCTTGAACTGGGGCAGCATGAAAAACGCCGCGCGCCCCACTACGCCCAGGGCGCAGAGCACGGCGATGACGACCAACTCCCGGGCCTGTGGCTTGCGCTGCTCGAAGACCATGAAAAACGGCAGCATACACTCGATGAGGATCAAAAGGGAGAAAAAGTAATACTTCTTGCCGCCGAAGAAATACGAGCCCGCAAACAGCGTCAGCGGGATCAGCACCAGCACCATGACCATGGCGGCCACGGTGCGCTTCGTCAGCCTGCGCTTCTGCACCGGCGTCCGGGTCTCGATGGGCTTTTTGCCCCGCTTGCCGATGGCCAGGGCGAAGACGAACATACCCGCGATCAGGATCGCCGCCATCTTTATATTGTCCCCGGCCAGCAGCGTCATGCCGCCCTCAGTGACGATGGCGCTCAGATCGGTCACCCGCAGCGTGGCAATGAAGGCATACACCGCCACCGCCAGACCGCCGATGGCCAAAAGCTTCCGCCACAGCGGGAGCTTTTTGACGGTCAGCGATTCATCGTCCTTTTCCGGCAGCACGTAGCCCTCGTCGGCGGGGACTTCCACCGCCTCCGGCAATGTACCGCCGCAGGCGGCGATCACGTCCTCCGCCGTCACGGCCTCCGGCAGCAGGCTCCGGGCCATGCGGTTGGCAGAAGTGGTGTAAAAGCTGTTGCCGGAGAAGAAGGCCCTCGGCTCGTCATCGGCCACGATGGAGCCGTCGAAGAACAGGGCGCACCGATGGGCGTAGCGGGCGCAAAACTCGATGTCGTGGGACACCATCAGCACCGTGACGCCCCGCCCCAGCTGGGACTGGATGATCTGGGCAAAGATCTCCTTGAACTCCGCGTCCAATCCCTTGGTAGGCTCGTCCATGAGCAGGATCTCCGGGTCCAGCAGCAGGATCTTCGCCAGCGCCGCCCGCTGCTGCTCGCCGCCGGACAGATCGTAGGGGTGCCGGTCCAGCAGCTCCTCCAGCCGACAGACCTTGATGGCGTGGGCAACGCGCGCCTCCAGCTCGCCCGACTGCAGTCTGCGGTCTTTTAAGATCTCCTCCAGATCCTCCCGGACAGTCTTCTTCACAAAGAGCGTCTTCGGGTCCTGGGGCAGGACACCTGCGGAGCCCCGGAGTGTCAGATCGCCCCGGTAGGCCTTCTGTAGCCCGGCCATGAGTTTAATGCTCGTGGTCTTGCCCGTGCCGTTGCCGCCGAGGAGGGCGAGAAATTCGCCCCTCTTCACTGCAAGGGACAGCCCCTTGACCACGTCGGGGCCGTTTTTCTCGTACTTAAACCACAGCTCGTTTGCCTCGATGACCGTTTCATCGGGGTATGTATGGCTCCGCACCGGGGGAATCTCTTTCAGCTCATGGGTCTCGGCATAGGCCGTCAGCCACTCCCGCCCCTCGTTGACGGTGATGGGCGGCGCATCGTCGTTGTCCACTGCCGCCCAGACACGCATGGGCGTGGGCATGGCGAGGAACATGGAATGCCCCTGGCTTTTCAGTAGCTTTCCCACCTCCTGGGGCGTGCCGGTGGCGATCAATTCACCGCGATCCATGACGGCCACGGCGGAGGCCAGCGGGAAGGCATCCTCCAGCCGGTGCTCGGTCAAAATGACTGTGGTGCCAAGCTCCCGGTTGATCTTCCCCAGCGTGGCGAGGAAATCCGAGGCGGCGATGGGGTCTAATTGGCTCGTGGGCTCGTCTAAGATCAGGACCTCCGGCTGCATGACCATGATGGAGGCAAGATTCAATAGCTGCTTCTGCCCGCCGGAGAGCTCGTTGACGTTTTTGTAAAACCAGGTCTGGATGCCGAAGAAGCTGGCCATCTCCGACACGCGGCGTCGGATCGTGGGCGTATCGAAGCCCAACGATTCCAGGCCGAAGGCCAACTCGTGCCAGACCTTGTCCGTAGCGATCTGGTTGTCCGGGGACTGCTGCACGAAGCCGATCTTGCTGCTCTGCGTCCGGTGATTCAGCGCATCCAGCGGCTGGCCGAGAAACAGCAGCTCGCCCGCTCGCGTCCCGTGAGGCGCGTGTACGGTCTTGAGCTGCCGCAGCAGCGTACTCTTGCCGCAACCGGAGGGGCCGCAGAGGACGAGGAACTCCCCCTCGGTGACCGTCAGCGAGATACTCCGCAAAACCTGCTTTTCCTGCTCCGGGTAGGCGAAGGACAGGCCGCGGATCTCAATTATTCTTCTTTTATCCGGCATCCGCCTGTCCCCCTTCCTGGATCTTTTTCCATTTGATATCCGCTGCGATATTGAGGATCACCGGCGTCATACACAGGGCCAGATATCCAACCATGAACAGCACGGTCATGAGGTTGATCTCCACGCCCTTTGTCGAGGGATAATAGCGCCAGCTCATGCCTCCGGCGATGGCTCCGGCGCCCAAAAAGACGCCGCAAAACAGCAGCCACGTCAGCACAGTCTTATCCCTCTCGTCAAAGCGGTAGATGGAAAAGGCCGTCCGCCCCGGCAGACCGTAGCCCCGGCCGCGCATACTGTCCGCCGTTTCGATGGCGTTCTCGAGGCTCCACGTGACCATGATGGAAAAGATGGTCACACCATTGCGCAGGCGGCGGATGAGCCCGCCGTCTGACGTGCTGCGCCCGATGCTCCGCTGGCTCTCGGCGACGACCTTGATCTGGGCGTTGAACTTGGGCACGAAGCGCAGCGTCATACTCAGCACAAGGCTCAGCGCCGGGATGACGCGCCCGAACAGGTACACGAACTTGTCCGACGTCATGACCTCGGTGTAGCAGGAAAACCAGAGGATGACGGCGATCAGCATGCCCGCCGCCCCGAGGCCGAAGAGGATACTCTCCAGCGTCAGGGGATTGCCGGAGGGCAGGTACAGCAGGATCGTCACGCCCTCGTGGCTGAAGGTGGGGTTGAGCACCGCCGTCAGCACGGCCAGGGGCAGCATGTATTTGACCGCGAAGAGCACACCCTTTTTGCCCTTGAGCCAGACGCAGTACGTGATGGCAGAGACAAGGGAGATACCCAAAAAGATCGGGTGCGTGATGATCATGGCAAAGACCAGCACCAGAGCGAAAAACAGGAAGTTCACAACGGGGTGGCAGCCGGAAAAGGTGTCTTTATTCTTCATCGGCTTACGTCGTGCCGCCGCGGACGGACAGGCCGCCGCCCACGTCCTCGCCCATCTCGCAGGAATAGACGATCTCGATCACGTCCCCGTCCTGCACGGCATAGCGGCTGCAGCCGTAGATGGGGAACCAGTCGTTGACGCTGTACATCCATCCGGAGGCCGATCCGCAGTCGAACTGATAGATATTTCCGATGCCCTCCAGATAGGCGGAGTTATACAGGGGCGTGTTGACGTATTCCAGATGAATCTTGTTGTCTGTGCACGTCCGCAGGAGCACATCGAACACGCTTTCACCCTCGGAGAAGGCAACCTCCGTCGCCGGAAGGATCACACCGTCCTCCGGCAAAAGCTCTGACTTTTCCTTGTCAAACCAGTTGATATGCTCCTCCCGCAGGATGGATTCGCAGGTGATGGAGATGGTGCATAGGCCGGATCTGCCCGTATGGATCGCATTTTCCGGCTCTACCGGCTGGGGCTTGCCCTCCGGGATCGGGTCGGTGCCGTATTGATCCACGCCGTCATCCGTTTTCACTTCCGCGGCGGTCGTCTTTGCAGTGCCCCAACCCCGGGAGCCGGGGGCGTTGCCGCCAAAGTAGAAGGCGGCGGCCAGCACGGCCAGAGCCACTACACCGATAAACAGTTTTGTTTTGTTTTTCTTTATAAAACCACACATGGTGATCTTCTCCCTGCCTTAATACTTTTTACGGGCCTAAAATCACATCATACTTCGCAATATATTGACGAAGCAGAATCACATCTTTTGTATTGATCTTTCCGTCTCCGTTTACATCTGCAGCCGATAAATCAATAGAATCCACATCGTACTTGGCAATATACTGTCGCAGCAGAATCACATCTTTTGTATTGATCTTTCCATCTCCGTTTACATCCCCGTATAGAATCTCCTGCTGGGCAAAATGCAATTCCACTACAGCAAACGGTTCTTCCACATTAGCGCCGGTCACACCGTTTTCATCGTGATACATCATATACGGGAAATAAATCTGGAACTGTGTGTCCTTCTCTGTCAAAGCAGCTTCGGACCATTCCAAATATTTCGTCACATCCCGCGTCATGCCGTTGCTGTAGGTCGCCGTTACCACCATACCCGCGGCGTCAAACATTTCGCCCACCGCGTAAGTCGTCTTATCCGGCTGCGTGGTAACCTCCAGTTTTGTGATCGTACTGCCCAACGCCATCATGTACGCCGAGTCGTTTTTGAAGTAAATCGTGCCGTACTCGTCTACGATTGGGCTGCAAATGCAGTATTGCGCCTGATCCCCGTGGGGCGTAAACAGAACGTAACCAGTCGTATAGTCGGTGGTTTTCCCACCGCTGGTATAGCTCTCCACCGTAGTGGGAGCTGCTGCGGTCTGCCCCGGCTGATCCGTGATCATGCGCAGCTTGCCGGGCGTGTAGTTGTCGAAGAAGTACACATTTACGCTGCCTGTCTCCTCTTCATAGGACGTGGTCAAAAGCCCACTGGTTTGGGGATAGCCCTGCGTGCGCACGGTATAGGCAATGCTCCAGTTGTTCAGATCGATAACCGTGATATTGTGTCCGGAATACTGACCAAACTGGCTGGTGCCGGAAACGCCTACATAGGCTCTGCCACTGTACACCGTAGGCGTACTGACACTCATAGCGGGGTTTGACGCTTCGGATGTGTAATTCGTCAGGCGCAGCCCTTTCAGACTTCCCGGAATAAAGGTACCATCCTCATTGACGTCCACACGATAGAAATAGCCGCCCTTGGAGGTGAAGTATCCCCGTCCCCCACCGCTTCCATCCGGCGTAAAAGTCACACCGCTGCGCAGATCGCCGGGGGCGGTCATGGTATAGCTGTCAAGCAGCTCACCCGTTTGAGGGCTGAGAGACAGAATCTTGGCGTACCCTGTCGTGTACCCAATGCTGCCGTCGTCAGTGCAAAGCAGCAAATAATTATCCGATACATAGGCACCCGCCCAGTAAAAGCCGCCCGGACTGGTGTACGTCCATGTGGGGAGCTTTTCTTCCACTGGGGAAAACGGGTCCTCATCCGTCACACTCAGGCAGATGTAGTTGGCCTGCGCCGAATCTCCGTTCCAGAAACCGGTATAAATGTATCCGTTATGATACACGATGGGGCAATCCGGCTGACCGAACAATGCATCGTGGTAGATCCACAGTGATTGAAGCGTGTCGGCGTTGAAAGCCTGGATCGTCCCGTTGGCCTCCCCCACGAAGAGCATTCCGTCTGCATAAGTAGGCGTATTGATAGCAAAGCTGGACGCGTGATCCATCGTGCCGGTGGCAAGGACCGCTCCGGACACCGTGTCGATCTTATAGATTTTTGTTCCGGCGTAAGTATACAGATAGCCATCCACGATGATTGGGCAGCCGCAAGCGTCAGAAGAATATCCGTCGCCCACCTTGGTCGCCCAATACAGAGCGGCGTTCTCCGCTGTCGTTGGCGTCTTCACGTCTACAACGGCGTTGTTGTAATGATCAAACCGGGAAGTGCCCCAAAATGCGCTGTAGTCCGGCAAACCGGTATTCTCTGCCGCCTGCTCCAGCTCCACTGTTACGGTCGCTGCGCTCTCCGGCACAGTATAATCGGTGACCTGCTGTCCCACGTAGCCGACGGCGGTTACCGTATAGGTATAGGCCTGTCCGGGGATCAGCGCAAACGTGTTTTCTTCACCCGTTATTCTCTTCCCTGTCGTGTTATTGGTCACAAAAACTGTCGCAGATGCCGGTGTGGTGTTGAAAGTTACGGATACGGGATCCGTCTTTTTAAGGGTCACAGTATACGTTGTATTGACAGCATTGCCGTCCGCATGGCAAACCTGTATGGTAACCGCTTCACTGTCTTGCTGCTGGTCAAGAGGGATCTCAAGATTGGAAACGGTCTCATACCGCTGACCGTTTACAAGGGCGTAGTAACCTCCACAGGCGGGTGTCGCGGCCCCTTCATTGATAAAGCTGGCGTTGAGCGTCAGCGCTGTCACACCCCGGTCCACAGAGACGGTATATGCAGTTGTGTCCCGGTCAAATCTTGTGGCGGCTCCGTCGCTGTTCAGCAGTGTCAGCATCGCTGCCCCTTCAGACAGGGCAAGGCTCCGCAGATGTTCCGAGCGCCGCAGGAGCAGGGTATAGTCCTGATACTGTGTTACCGTATTATCTTCTTTAAATACCTGAACCGTCAGAGTCTGGCTGAAGCCGCCGGCAATCAGGCATCCGGCCAGGACATTTGTACTTGTTGCCCCGACCGCATTGCCGATGGTTACAGTATTCGGCGTACCGTTTGTGGATGTATTCGCAGTTTGTTTATTGTATAGGATCTGCACCGTATACCCAGAGGCGGGCGTTGCCTGGGCATACAGGGCACTGACAGCGTCCGGCACCGTGCAGGCCAAACTGTGATTTATATCCGTAAAAACTTCATCCAGCATATAGGCTTTCCGCGTCGTGGCGTTGTTGCTGTTGTAGATGGCAAAATCGCTGAGCCGGTTTGCCGTCTCCGGCTCGGCAACGGAAACTGTCAGTCCGGATACCGCGGTAAAGGGCTCTCGGGTGTGGTAGTATGTATTCTTTGTTGCGATGTAGTAGTATTCCTCCCCGGGAACGAGATGGTACACGCCGCTCACTGACTTTATTTCGGAGTCTGCGCTGTTGTAAACAGCCGCTGTTGTCCCTGACGGGACAGAAAGCGTCACGTTGACCGCCGTTTTCTTCTGAATATTGACAGTATAGCTGTTGCTGCGGCTGCCGTAACCTACGGTGATGGTTTTTGTGGTGTCTCCGTCAAGTGAAACCGTCTCCGCACCGCGCACGGTATAGGAAGTATCGAAGGCCTCTGCAGTGATCGTGACAGCGCTTGCCGTTGAGGCAACCGTATAACTGTTCGTCATAGGATCAAATGTAAGGGGAAGCGTGGTGTTCTCCTCAACAACCGCAAGGGACTTGAGCGTTGGTACTCGCTCAAGAATGACAGTATAGGACTGGATCTGTGTAGCGCCGTCGTCGGATGTATACCGTGCTTCCAATGGAAAGGTACGCTCACCCATACCCTGTGCAAACAGGTAAGGCAGTGATGCTGCATAGCTTGCTCAGGCCTTTGCAGTATTGCTGTAATCGGTGCCGTTTGTGCCCGTGTAGACGCCGTAGAGCTTTGCGTCTGTACCGGGAAGCCCGCTTCCCGGTGCGGCATTGACAATGGGATTTGTGAGCCCCGCCGAATCCGGCACCTGTACCGTCAGCGTATGCGCAGATGAATTCTGATCTTTTTCATACACCTCGCGGGTGGACTGATCAATCAGGCTGATTTCTCCAAACCACTCGCCGTAAGGCAGGTCAAAGGACAGGGGCGTCCTGCCGCTGACCGAGACGGTGCGCTCGGCGCGGTTCCAATTGCCGTCGGACACGGACACGGTATACGTCCCGGCAACAACTTCGGCAGTCGTACCTGTCACGGTCGTCACATTGCCATAGGTGTCAGTCAGCGTCAACACGGGATTGGTCAGCGCCGCACCATTCTGACTTGCTGTGACCACGACCGGGTATTTTGTGCCGCCAAGCAGTTCCTCATAGGACGCTACAGACTCCTGCAATTGATTCAGCCGTTCCACCGCAACGGCCGCGTTTCCGATCTGCAAAGCATTCAGGGCACTGCTGTACGCCGTTTTTGCCGGTTGGTAATTCTGGACATGGTTGGTCATCTCGTTATACTGAACCATGTACCGAAGCAGTTCCAAATGCTCTTCCGCAGCCGTCTGGTTTTCCGAGATGATCAGTGCTGTAATATCGCTGGCCGGCTGGGACAGATCGTAACCACCGCCATCATAGACGATCTCATAGCTTCCCTCCATCCCTTCGATCAGGTCAATGAATGTCCCATGCCGGACGAAGCTGTAGCCGGATGCGTCCAACGCCTCCTGGATCGTCTGCCCGACGGTATAGTCGATGCGTGTCGGAGCGATGATCGTCTGGGACGTGGTCGCCACGAACAGGCAGAAGGATCCCTCTCCCGCAGCAAAGGCCACCGGTGCCAAGCCTGTCAACATGACAGCAATCAGCAGAAGCGCAATCACGTCTTTTCCTGCGTGCTTTATAAGTTTCATTATGTACCCTCCAACTTGAAACAACTTGGATTCAGTAAATTCCCTCTATCCAGCGGAGCTTCAGCTTCTGTCTCCACTTCCATCGCCGTTTGCAGGCGTCAAGAACACTGCCGGCATAAATGTCCATCTGTTTCCGCTGGGACTGTGTAATCTCATGTTGGCTGAACAGTGCCAGCTCATTGATGTGTGCCGCAGCGGCGTCCTCCGGCAGATTCACGTCCCCGGTTCGCGCCTTGAGCGCCATGGCATAGCCGTAGCGCATGGCAACGGCATTTCTGTCATCTGCCTCATCAATGGCCCTGAGCGATCTGCGCAGCCGCAGCCGCCGCAGGACAATAAAGGCGAGTAAAGCGAGCAGCGCCAAAGGGATCACCAAAAGAAGTGTCAGCGGTGAAAGGCCCAGCTTTTCCCGCTGCCCCACCTCCGGTTCTTCCAGATCCGGCTGCTCCGTCTGGGCATAGGTCATGGAATTGGACTGGTAGGCAAACAGATCCTCGGCGCTTCCAAACGCTCCGGTTTCCAGATTCAGATCCTCTGGATCGATGTAACCGGGCGTCACCTCAAAGGGAACGAAACCAACGCCGTTTAAATAGTATTCCGCCCATGCGTGGGCGTTTTCCTCTGTCAGTGTGACGGGCTGCCCCGCCTGCATCTGCTCTGCCTGCTCCGGCGTCAGATAGTACCCTTCTACATACCGGGACGGGACGCCGTAGTACCGGAGCATCAATGCAGCCGCAGTGGCATAGTGAACACTGTATCCGCCTCCGTCGCTGCTCTCCAGTACGTAGTGGAGAAAATCTCCGTTGCCGCTGAGGGTATATACGCTCTCGTCATAGTGCAGGTGCTCCTCCAGATAGTCCCGAATCTGGATCTGGATCTCATACAGGGCGTGGGTTCCTCCGGTTTCTCCCAGTTGCCGATAGAGCGTGTTCCAGCTCTCTTGGGTCATCTGCAGATCCCTGTCCGTCACATACTGTCTGTAACTCTGCTCCAGCGCCAGATACTGCCGGGTCTCCGGATCGTTCGCGGATGTCAGCCGGTACTGCGTCTCATACCACTTGGGGATGCTGCCCGAGTAGACGTCAAAACTTGTAATCGCGCTGTCTGCCTGGATATCTCCGATCTGTCCGGGATCCAACAGATGGGAATCAGCAAAGGCATAGGGCAGATAGGCGTTTTCCCGACAGGCCGACAGGTTTTCCACCGTCACACGAAGCTTTTCGTTATCTGCATCGAGTTCCATAGCCCGTGCGATCTGACTCTGGCCGTAAAATCGGTTCTCGTGGAGCCAGTAGAACAGAGCCTCGCTCTCCGCAAGTTCCGCATTCTCTGCCGGCTCCCATGCGCTGCCGGTATATACTTCATAGATATGTCCCCGCAGATACAGCTTCTGCGGATCGGTCATCGTCACGGAAAGAGCCTGCGCATCACTTTTCTTCCATGGTCCGAGGTCTGCAAGCTGTCCCTCCGGCATGGAGTTCGTTTTTGCATCATAGCGTATTTCATGCAGGCGCCGGGCAAACCCTTCCTTCGCATTGGTAAGGTCGGTATTCTGCAATACCAATCCTGCAGCCAGGGCGACCAGGGCGCATACCAGCAGCACGGCTGCCCGCCCCACTGTCACCTTCACCATTCGAATCTCACCGCTGCCAACTGTCAGCATCATACCCAAGGCAAAAAGCGCCCAGCCAAGTCCAACAGAGACAATGCCCAAAGCCGTTCCCGCAAGCAGCGCAATCGCCGCCGGGAGAAGAGGGATCAGGCTGCCGCGCATGGCCGTTGCGGTAAACAGCAGCGCCAGAAAGATCAGCAGTGGAATCAGGGCTGTCAGCACATTACCCGCCCCGGCATATTCCAGGTAGATCCTTCCCGTCAGCGCGGTACGTTTCACAGTTATGTCGTTGACCAGCGTCTGTAGGCCGCCATAGACCGCCTGCCAAAAGAGCAGACAGAACACAGCCGTCAGAACCAGACCTCCAAGCATGACCCATCTCTGAATCGGGCTGCCCCGAAGGGCAAAAAGTCCGGCACTCAGGATCAGGCCAAACAGGGCAATTCCCCACCAGGGCACCTGGATCGAAGGAAACACATTGCACATCACCAGTGCCGTTCCCAGCCATAGAGGCACAAGGGGAATCATCCCCGTCATGGCACCGGATACGGTCGCGGGACGCTCCCTGCGGCTTCGGGTGCCGTTTAAATTTTCAGTCTTACGCTCCATAAGCATTCAGTCTTTCCAGTACCTCCGAAGCATTATCCGGGGTAAATACAATCGCGTTATCCGCTGCGCCCGTTCCGTCACTGCACAGAAAGATCTGCACGGCATCACTCGTCTCTCTGTCCGGGATCTCCGCAGTAAAATAGAAGACACGTCCGAAGCCGGCCAGTTCCGACAGTGCCTGTCGGTTTGCTCCCCGACGCCGCAGCAGGATTGGAAAATGCTCAATCAGCCCGTCCTGGCCGGTGATCTCCGCCGTCTGAATCTCCCCCTGCTCGTTCTTGCCCACTGTAAACGGCACACCCTGTTCACATAAGCTCTGCCCAACAGAGAACACCGCCTCGGCCAGGGTATCCATCTGTTCCGATGTACCGGAGGACTGATCCCAGAACAGGAGAAGCGCATTGCTCACAGGCTGGGCAGGCTCCCTGTAGATGAGCTTATCCAGCTTGCCGGAGAGTTTCCAGTGGATGCCGTGGAGGTTGTCTCCAGGCTGATACTCTCGAAGTTGGAACGTTTCGGTCATATCCGATCCCTTCCGATCGTCCCGGGTATCGTCTCCGTCGCTGGGCGCGGTGCGCATGGCCGCGTCGATCTCCACCGGAAACGTGTCCGGCAGGACCGTCAGCCGTCCCTCAGCATCCGCCTTACAGGGCATCGGCAAAAAACCGAAAAAGTCCGTCAGCACCAGTTCCCGAACCGTCACACGCACGCCGCCGCAGTGGGCGGTATATAACTCAAAATACGCCTCATACCCGCTGTCTGTCTGCTCCAACGGAAGGGAGAGCACCGCCTGTTCGCCGGTCAGATCATTTTGCAGTTCGATCCGGCCGTACACCCGTCCCAGCGGCGCAGGTCCCGTGCAGGAAACCTGCAGGTTCCCCTGCACCCGGCTATGCTTTCGCGCTCCGGCGGGGAGCATAAGCTTTGCCTGCAGCTTCTTTTTTGCCGTGCCGTTCCAGATCAGGGAGGCAAAGGGCAGCAGGGCGATCACGGCGAGAAGGCCGAGCGCCCACAGGGAGCCGGACACCAGCAGTACCAGCACAAGCAGCGCAAGGCATAACAGCCACAGAAGACCTCTTCCAATCATGGCCGCTTTCATTTGAGTTTGAACTCCTTTACGTCCGGTTTCTTCACCCGGGCGGCGATATCCGCGAGCAGGTCCTTCGCCGTCACCTCGTGGAGCCGCGCCTTGGCGCTGAGCACGAGACGGTGCGCTGCCACATCCGGGAAGACCGTCAGCACGTCATCGGGTGTGGTGTAGTCCCGCCCCTCCAGGTAAGCGTTTGCCTTGCTTGCCTTGGAGAGTGCCAGCGCGCCGCGGGGCGACAGGCCAAGGGTGATCTCCGGGCTTTTGCGCGTGGCCTCGGCCAGCTGGGCAATGTACAGGTACACGTCGTCCGCGACGTATGTATTCATGGCCTCGTCAGACATTTGCACAAGACCGGCCGTATCGGTGATCGCCCTGCAAGCATTCAAAGGGTCATCGTGGTGGCGCTCCTTCATCAGCAGGCTCTGGCTGTACACGTCCGGGTAGCCCATGGAGAGCTGGACAAGAAAGCGGTCGAGCTGAGACTCCGGGAGCTTCTGTGTACCGGCGCTGCCCACGGGATTCTGGGTCGCCAGCACCACGAAGGGCGCCGGCAGCGCGTGGGTCACCCCGTCCACAGTGACGCGGCGCTCCTCCATGGCCTCCAGCAGGGCCGACTGGGTCTTGGAGGAGGTTCGGTTGATCTCATCTGCCAGCAGCAGATTCGTCATCACCGCGCCGGGCTGGTATTTCAGGGCGCCGCCGTTTTTGTCATAGACGGAAAAGCCGATGATATCCGACGGCAGCGTGTCGGAGGTAAACTGGACGCGCTTCGTCTCCAGCCCAAGCGTCCTGGCAAAGGCCATGGCCATGGTAGTCTTACCCACGCCGGGCACATCCTCCAGCAGCACGTGACCGCGGGCCAGGATGGCCAGCAGGACCTTTCGCACTACATCCTCTTTGCCGAGGATGACCTTGTTGACTTCTCTCTGAATTTCATTGGTCAGTGATCGCATGTTTCTTTCTCCTTATACCGGTAATTACGGCTGTTGTGACAGCGGCGAGAACAACAACTCCCGCAGCGGTGAGAATCACCGCTTTTAACGGATGGGAATTGCTTTTTTCAACGATGGGAGCAACGTAATTTGTAAAATCATAGAGGCGACTGCCGCCGCTGCGCAAACGATTCAATGCTGTCAGAGCCATGAGCGCCTGCTCCGTCGCCATGGGATCTGACGGGTCTCCCTGTATATGACAATACGTTCCATCTTCCAGTCGGAAGGCGTCCAGCGCTTCCGGCAACGTGACGCCGTTTTTCCGGTATCTTTCGTCCTGTGCCGGATCTATACCCAAACTGCTCAGCGCCAGAATCACCTGGGCAGCGGACTCCGCGTTTGGCTCGCCGAAGCCGAGATATTGCCCATCGTCTCCCTGCTGGACTGACAGGAATCGCAAGGCGCTTTCTATCTGCTCCATATACAGCTCTTTATAGGGCGCAAGCGCGGTCAGCGTCATGGCAGTCATATCCACGTCGGATCTTCCCGGCATAAACCCAAACCCGCCATCCTCGTTCTGCAAAGCGAGGATCTGGTTTAAGATCCACTGACGGTCAATTTTTGCGTCAGTGGGAACGGCATATCCCTTGGCGTCCAGTGTAATGAGCGCATACACCAGGCCGTTGAGTCCCTGTTTGCTTACACCGGCTTTGAAATTCCATACACCATCGGCCACCAGATCAACGCTCTTGCCATTTCCATCGGTGCCGAAGGCTGTGGGATCGCCGCCCAAAGCCAGCACCGACAACGCGATGCGGTGGTACTCCGTTGCCAGCACTGTATCCAGACAGCCTTGTCTGGCATATTGCTGTGTTACATATGTTTCCAGCGCGGAAAGATAAGAACCGTACTTCTCCGGCACTCCGTTCACGGCAAAAACAAAAGCCATCCAGTCACTGCCGGAGTTTCCGGCCGACATCCAATCCTCTTGCGCCAGCAGTTCGCCGGTTTTACATCCCGCTATTTTGCAAAACGCCTGTTCCGCCTGTTGGGCAGCCGAACCCCCTGCCGCTGACGCGGCAGAACATAAGCAGCACACACATAAAAGCAACGCCAGGCACATGATCCATTTCTTTCTCATGGTTGAGGTTCTCCTCCATCTCCGGTCTCCTGCGGCAAAGGCTCTTCTCCGCCTCCGCCCGGATCGGGCTCTTCTCCGCTCCCCGCAGTGGGGATCGTATCCCGGTACGTCTCACCGCAGACCGTGCAGGTGTACTCGATATACCCGTCCTCCGTCGCCGTGGGCTCCACACGGCTCGTCTCCTCGTACTGATGCTCGTGGACACCGGCAGCAGGAAGCGTCTCCCGGTACATCTCACCGCAAACAGAGCAGGTGTACTCAATGTATCCGTCCTCTGTCTCCGTGGGCTCAATACGGCTCGTCTCCGTAAACTGGTGCTCATGCTCGCCGGGACCGGTCTTCTCCAGTGTTTCCCGGTAGCTGTCACCGCAGCGGGAACAGGTATACTCCACGTAGCCGTCTTCCGCCGCCGTGGGCTCCACACGGTCCGTCTCTTCATAACTGTGGCCAAGGGGCGTGTAGTACCCACCGATCCAAAGGCCGCAGTAGCTGCTGTAGCTGCCGTAGCCGCCGCCTGTGGAGTCGAAGCCGCCGATATCTTTGCCGTAGGCAAGGGTGAAGCGGATATAGATCGTATTGCCGTTTTTCACCTCATACCGATTCATGGCACGGCCGGGATAAGCTCCGTCGATGGCGTACATCCAACCGGCGCCCATGGTATAGTCGAACTCTCCCAGGCTGTCCCGGTCGTACTGGTATTCATTCAAATTGATCCCGTCGCGTACAACTGCGTTCCAAAGCTCTGTGGGGATCGATGCGTCGTAGCACATATCGCCCCGGTAGATGCGCCGGATATAGAAGTTGCTGCCGGTGGCGTCGTAGGTGATCTCATAGCCATAATCCTCCAGGAACCGGAGGAACACGTCGGCGGCGGTGTCTCCTTTTTTGATTTCATAAGCAGCACTGTCAAGGATCCCGACGCCCACGGTGGTGGCATCGAGGACGATGTTCACTGTCCCCGCCGTATCTCCCTCCGCCAGTGCGTGGTAGCGGAGCGTTTTGCTCCAGTAGCGGGAGTTGTTTTCGTACCACGCCACAATCTCGATCTTGTAGTCCTTGTAATCGCCCACATTGGGCGGCTCGAAGAACAGGTCATACTCCGGATTGCTGTCACCGCCGTGCTTGTCTATGGGAACACCGTTGAGCGTTACTGTGATCTTGTCCGCCGTGACGGCTTTGTAGTCCGGGTTGGAGCGCACCGTGACGATCAGGGCAAGATTCTCGCCTTCAATCTCCCCGCCGTCCTCATAGTGGTCGATGTTCGTCGTAATAAAGGGCGGATAGTCGCCGATGACGGGGTTGTCCTCGTCGGCACGTTTGGCCTGAAACGTCACATAACGGGTGGCGTATTGAGTCGGCTGTCCGGGTTGGTCGAGATAGAGCGTGAACTGATACTGTCCGCCCAGCTCCATCCGGAAGGTCCAGTTGCGCCCGTCTTCGCTCTCCAGCCAAACGGCGGAACGGGTATTGGTGTTGCGCGCCTGAACGCGGACGGTCAGATCGTCTGCGCCCACGCCGTAGGCGTAGAACTTCAGCAGGCCGTCCGGCAGCTCTGTCTCGGTAATGATCCCGTTGGAAAGATTGGTTGCTATCTTCACCTCATCTTCGCTGGGGCCGGGAGGCTCCTCCGGCTCTGAAGGTCCCTCTCCGCCCGGATCTGTACCGGGATTGCTGCCAGGATCTTCACCGCCGCCTGGTCCTGGATTGTTACCGTTCTCACCGGGGTCCTCCGCGCCGGTGTTGGGGTCCTCCGGGGTATTCGGATCAACCGGCCATTCCGGGTCATCCTCCCCGATTTCCGCTGGCAGTGCCGGCGGTTCAACCGTTTCCATCTGCTCCGGCGCTTCTGTATCTGGCTCTTCTTGCGGTTCTGACTCCTCCGGTTCTTCTTGGGATTCCCGGTCCGGCTGTTCCGTCTCCTCGCTTGGCTCCTCTTCCGGCGCTTCTTCCGCCTGGGTCTGTTCTTGAAGCCGTTTTTGCAGGGAACGGCTGCCGCCGTCCAAAGGATCGGCAGTCAGAGGCTCCGCCATTTCCTTCAGCGGACTTTCCGGTCTGCTGCGGGAGCCCGTTGACACAGCCACGCCAATCCCGAGAAGCAGTGCCAGTACGAGTGCTGTGCACAGTATTCTGTTCAGGATATCTGTTTTTTTCATATCTGTTTGCTCCAAGGTCTGTTTCAGATCTTCAAGGAACCATCGGAAACCAATAAGCCGACAGTACCTTCACGACCTGAAACTCTGTTCTGTGTCTTTCCCGCCTGTCGGCGGGAAAGACACGCTTTGCTTTATCATCCAGTCGGTCCTAACGTAACATCGTATTTTGCGATATACTGTCGGAGCAGGATCACATCTTTCGTATTGATTTTCCCGTCTCCATTTACATCGGCAGCCCCAAGATCCAGAGATCCAACATCATATTTTGCGATATACTGCCGAAGGAGGATTACGTCTTTTGTGTTGATCCTCCCGTCTCCATTCACATCTCCGTAAGCAACCTCCGCAGCGATATCAGCTTTTATGCGCAGAAGCTCGATTTTGTTGACCTCTGCGACAGTCAGATTCTTCTTTTGATTGTCAGACATGCTGTCAAATTGGGTTACAAGGGCCTTTGCCGTCTCTTTATCAACAGTATCTGCATCGACTGCTGCCAATTCCTCTTTGAACCCATCAAGGGCTGAATACTCGGCAATCAACTGCTCTGCCTCCGTCAGCTTCTCATATACTTCAGGGGCGAGTTCCGCTTTTGCGGCATCACTTAAGGCGTTGTATGCCGTCCGGGCATTTTCCACAGATCCGCTTACCGATTTATAGTTGTTGTATTGAACGGTTTTCAGCGTGCTGATCAGTTTCTCAACCTCTGCAGCGGCCGCTGATGTTATCACTGTAATCTTATAAACAGATGCGTTCAGGGCGATATCGTCGTTTCCGGACATGGAAGGCCAAGCAGGATCCCCGGAGGCGACATAGACAACATCGCCATTTGTCAGATACATTGCGTCTCCGCTGGAATAATACCGATCCGCCGCAGGCGCATAGCTGCCCTTATAGGCTCTTGCCTGGAAGCACTTCCATTGTGGCTCAAATGTCAGTTTGACGGTTTCCTGCCCGTCCGGAAGCGTAAGAACATATTCCATTACTTCCGCATCAAAGGCCGGAGACAGCGTTCCTGTGTCTGCCGCAATGGTCGCCATCGCAGTATCCTGTACACCCTCATATCCCGCGTGAACATCAATTCCCTGATCACAGGTGAAAACGATTGCGACCGTATCCCCGTTTTTCAATTCTCCGCTGTCAACGGAAAACTCTTGCAGGCTTTTATGCACAAACCAGTTATTGAGGGTCCCCATCCATCCGGAACTGCTGTAGCCCGGCATTTTTTCAGACAGTGTATCGACCCCATGCGTTACCGCTGAGAGATATGTAATGCTGTAAGGATCGTCTGCTGTTCCGCCGGTGCCTGACCATGTATAATCATTCACCTCAAGCGCACGCAGCGCAACCGTCATCAGCGTGTCAGTATCATACAGGCTGATCGTTTCACTCACAAATGGCTCTGCCTCGTCATACCACGGGCCATCCGGCATCGTATGATTGCTGAACGTTACGGTGACACTGCCAAGCAAACTTGTATTTCCTGCTTTCTCGACGGCATCCAGTCTTGACTTATAGTCCTCTTTTACCGTCTCAGGATCATCTGCGTCTTTTATAGCGGCAACGCCTTCCTGATAGAGTTCATACAGCCTTTCCCAATTCTCATCGGTATAATTGCCCTGTACAAATTCGTTGTAATAATCCGTAAGTTCTTCAATGGCATCATTTGTAATCTCATGAGCAGGTTCCCACACGGTTGTGATTGTTACGTCGTGATAGGGCATTTTGAAGCTGTACAGTCCTCCCCGGAACCACAGGTTCACCCACTCTGCATCTTTGTTTTTATAGGTGCTGTAGTCCATAACAGAATCTCTTACGAATTCTTTTTCCAGAAATTCCTCCGGCCCTGTTATCTCCACACTTTTCATTTCATACGCAACATCATCAATCTCAACTGTGAAATGGCCGTCAACATTGTAATTCATATAGCTGCGCACAGAAAATCCAATTCCGTTTACGGGATCATCCGTAATCGTC